>CAYWRB010000308.1:0-4075 GCA_964460025.1 uncultured Hungatella sp. | reverse complement strand
GCTGCAGTAATCGCTGCCGCCGACATAACCGCCATAAATTTTTTCATCATCATTGTATTGCCCTCCTTCATTTATTGTTTATTAAAAAGCTTTTTCTTACATTTCCTCTTCTTTTGAATCCGAATCCTCACGAATCTCTTTCTTCCTGAAACTCTTTCTTTTCTTTATATTTCTTTTCCTTTTTTGGTTTAGCGCTAAATCTATTATTAAACTAACATACTTTAGACAAAACGTCAATACTAAATTACTCATTTTACGTTTTATACAATTATACATGTGTATTTTTGTGCATAATTCACATTTTTGGGCTTTTTTATTTTCTTGATTTTTTCTTTTTCTTAGGTTATAATAGGTTTAGATAAGTTTATGCAATACCCTGTTTTAGGTTTATATCATCGATTTAATGAAGTTTACAATCCTTAAACCTGATTTGAATTCCGTTTATAAACCAAAAAGGGCCGGCTGGCCGGACTTTCACCTCGGTGCTTGACTGCGATGGCAGCCATCTTCCTTCGCATGGAAGCATTGCCTTGTCCGGATTATCTGGTGAAACTCCGCCAAGCAGCGTGCCCCGCTTTATCGGGTATAAATTTTCATCACATGAACATCACAGAAGGGACTGAACACAGATATGGAAAAACCAACCTTAAAGAATATTGCCGACAAGGCAGGCGTCAGCATGATGACCGTTTCCAACGTGATAAACGGAAAGAGCAGCCGCGTCTCCCCCCAGACAGCAGAAAAGATTAACGATATTATTAAAGAATACGGCTATGTCCCCAATTTGACCGCCCGCAGTCTGACCAAAAAGTCTTCTGCCATTGTGGGGGTGATTATCTCTGTTGACAATCAGGATGAAAATTACCTGGAGAATCCCTATGTCAGCACCATGATCGGAATCATTGAACGGGAATTAAGCAGACGGGGTTTTTATATGATGGTTCGCTCTGTCACCAAAGAAAAAGAAGTTTCACAGTTTCTGCAGAACTGGAATGTGGACGGCATTATGTTTTTGTATCCGGATTTCATGAAATATGCGGATACATTTATCGCTAAACCGCCTTGTCCCTTTGTCGTTTTTGACAGCTCTATCGAAGCTCCCAAGCTGATCAATGTCTGCTCCGATGATAAAAAAGGGCTGTACCTCTCTACCAAATACATGGTAAACCGGGGGCACAACCACATCGCCATCGTAGCGGATTATAAAGATAATTATATTTTAACCCAGCGCTTTTTAGGCTACTGCCAGGCATTGGAAGAATGCGGCATTCCTTTCCGCCAGGAATATGTACTGCCCTATCCTCCCTCCTACGAAGGCGGGCTTGCTGCAGGAAAACAGATTGCATCCATGAGCAACAGCATATCTGCTGTGGTTACCACTGCGGACATCTGTGCCGTAGGCGTCATGGAGGGGGCCAGACTGGGAGGTCTGCGGATTCCTGTGGATCTCTCCATTATGGGATATGACAATCTGACCTTATGCCAGTTTACCACGCCCAAGCTTTCCTCCGTCTCCCAGAATATCGCCAAAAAAGCGCAGGTGGCCACAGAACTTCTGATTGAAAAAATACTGTCGGACAGCGATGATGCCCCCCGACAGGTGATGATGGATGTGGAGATCGTAGAGAGGCAGTCGGCGATTGCATTGTTTTAATATGTGGGGGCCAGGTCTTTTGCAGCCATGGCCCACAGGTTCCTTCTGTCTCTCCTCTTGCAATAAACACTTATGGGACCTCTTGCTATTTTCCCAACATCCTCCACAAAAGCCTAAAGTCCCTGATGATCCAAAACACCGGAAGAAGAAATGGCAGCTTCTCCACCGCAGGATAGATGGAGGTCATGTAGCGGAAATCCGGGAACAGCCATCTTACCTTTTTCATAAACTTCTCAAAAAGCTCCTGCCGTTTCTCCTGCCGCAGTTCCTTCTCTTCTTCCCGTCTCTCCTTGTCTATCTCCTTCTGAATCTTCTTCCTTAAAGCCAGTGCCTGTTCATCCTTCTCATTGTTGACCTCTCCGCTGGTCAGCATCCGGTCTTCCAGTACATCGTATACGGTCAAGTCCTCCGGCTGATCATTAAAATAGTCATCGTCCTTATCACCAAACCACATGTATGCGATGCGAAGGATTTTCTCAGCCAGAATATCCACCCCGAATTCTTCCAACCTTCTCCAGAGAGTATCGTCATCGATCTCCTCCCTCCAAGCTTTATGGCAAAGAAGAATGTCCAGCACTTCCCGCAGAGTCAGTTCATCGTTGGCATAGCGGTAGGCTGCGGAGGCCATGCGGTAGATAAATTCGTTCTCTATGGAAAGCATCCGTATATGACTATACGGCTCCCTCATGGCAGCCGTCTCAACCAGTCTCATCATATTCTTTTTGTATTTCTGTGTCCTGAAAGGAAGCTGATAATATAGAATAATAGGAACGCCTGATATCTTTACCAGCCGCTCTCCCACTCCTTTATATAGCTGATCCGCCTCATAGCCCAGATCAATGAGATAGCCTTTGGCCAGATAATAGCTTTTCTCATCTAAATAGATCTGGACAGGGCTATTGGCAGCCGCTTCCGGAATCTTATAAAATTCCCGTACGCTTTCGGAAATCAGGATGGTACATGGAATCTCTCTCATGTCCAGCCACATCAAAACCTCTTTCATGGATTCCTTGCAATGTTCTCCGAAAAGCAATGCTTCCTGATACCGACCGAAAAAACGTTCCCTCCATCTGTCCGGCAGAGAATCACTGTTGCCTAGAACTCCCAGGTAGACAATATTGGCTACCTTATGAAAATCTGCCAGCCGGAACATTCTGTCCCATTCAATACGGTTATATAATACATGCAAAGCATCCTGGCGGATAATGGATGATACCATTCCCACCAGGGTGCGCCCTTCAAACAACGATTGATTCATATTTGGTTCCTGCCACTTCTTTCGCGTTGTAGTAAGACTTGGTCCCTGCCAGTCTCCGATTCAGCCTCTGGTCAGCCTGACGCAATTCGTCTAAAACCTTTTGGGTTCTCCGCCTGATCTCATAAACTTTTTCCTCTTCCTGGTTCTCTCCAACGCTCTTCTCAGGGTCTGATGTGATCAAAACCTTCAGTTTCTCATAGGCTTCCCTGCCAGCCTCCCCCATCTGCCACACTTCCTCCATACACTGGTCAATCTTCATCAGTTCCTCGGCTCTCATCTCAAGAAGCATGATGGTAGAAACCTCGTCGCTGCGGGCAACGGCCTCCTCCAATTCCTTGGTCAGCCTGCTGGTCTCACGAAGGGAATTGTATCTTCTCTGAAGAAGAATCATTACCTTTGTAACATCCACTTCCATCTATGCCTGCCTTCCTATCCTCTGATCTCTGTCTCCTTCACCATATGCATGTCGTTTACCTGTTTGTTGGCCCCCTCGAAGGCCTCCTTTAATTCGGAAAGAATATGGCGGATACGCCCTATCTCATCACGCCTGCGCTCTCTACCGGCCTTTACCCTGCTAAGGTCATAAATAAGATATTCGTAAATCCTTCGTAAATCATAGCTAATAGGCTGGCTCATGTCCAAAATTTCTTTCAAATATCTGACAATCTTGCTGGCGCGGGTCACACAGTCATCAAAATCCGCATAATTCTTCTCATCCAGCGAAATCTCTGCCCTGGTTAAACGTTTGATTGCCTCATCATACACAAGAAATAAAAGCTCCGGGCCTGACATAGAATAAATACTTTTTTCTTTATAACGATTATATCCGCTCATCTAATCCTTCTTTCAGAAAAATGCAACAGCGTTCTTACCTTCACTGTCACAAATAATCTTGCTGGTTTCTGTCTGCTACCGTTTTGCCCGGAACGTCCCCGGGCAAAACGACAGTATATTTCATCATGCCGTAAGCTGAGAGAGGTAGCTTGATTGAGTATTCATCTGGTTCAGCAGACTCTCCATTGTCGTAAACTGAGAAATGTAGCGATCCTGCTCTACTTTCAGCTGTGACTGCAGCTTGTCGATGGTCTCCTGCATTTCTTTCAGCTGCTTGTAAATCTGGTTGCTCATCAATGTGGTCGGCTTCTTTTCCGTGCCGGCAACCT
>CAYWRB010000307.1:0-4078 GCA_964460025.1 uncultured Hungatella sp. | reverse complement strand
TACGGGTAAAGATGATTACATTGGCATCCACTGCCATACCGATTGACAGGATGATACCTGCAATACCCGGCAGGGTAAGGGTTACCTCAAATGCGGCTAACAGGATAAGCACCAGCCCTACGTACAGCCCCAATGCCAGTACGGATGCAAAACCCGGAACCAAATATACCGCAACCATAAAAACGGCCACAATGGCAAATCCGATAACGGCTGCTTTTAAGCTGGTGGCAATGGCCTCCTGGCCTAATTTGGCACCTACTACGTTGGACCGCAACACTTCCAGTTCCAGCGAAAGGGAACCGATACGGATGGTAGCTGCCAGGTTGTCCGCCTCTTCATAAGACTGCATTCCTGTGATGACGCAGGCACCGTCTGTGATGGCTACCTGAACCACAGGAGCGGATTTAATCTCGTCATCATAGATGATGTAGATAATATTGCCTATATTATTGGCCGTAGCTTCTGCAAACGTCGCAGCGCCTTCATCTGTGAAGGTCAGGCTTACCACATATTCTGTCTGGCCGTTTTTCTCATCAATTCCAGGCTGAGCGCTGGCTACCTGGTCTCCGGTCAGAATCGTCTCGCCGTTCTGATCCATAAAAATCAGGGATCCCGGCTTTCCCAAGTCTCTTAAAACCGCATTGGCATCGGACTCTCCGGGAATATCAATATTAATACGGTTGCTTCCTTCCTGATACACCTCTGCCTCGGTACTGTAATTCTGCACCCTCTGCTGCATCTTGTAGATGGTATCGGACATCTCCTCCGCAGTGGGATTCTCTTTTACCGTCTGATACGTGATGCTGACACCGCCGGACAGATCCAATCCTAATTTGATATCATCCATGGTATCATAGCCAAAATAGCCAAACACACCGATACAGATGAGAATGACTAACAGGCCCAACAGGCCCTTTCCTTTGTTGCTCTTCATCTTTTTTCTCCTTTATCATTTCTTGACAGCCGCCCCTGTATTCAGACCTTGACAGCTGCAATTTGTCCTGGGGCCTTTGCCTCCAGGGTATTACTCTTCCGTATCCGCCAGAGCTGCCTTGATCATGATAGAACACTCGATACGCTTTTTCTGCATCTGGCAGCCAATCTCATAGGCATCCGTTATGGAGCCGTGGAAATTGTAGGAGTTGGCGGCGCATCCGCCGCTGCAGTAAAACCGGGCAAAGCAGTCTCTGCATTTTTCCTTGGCATAGACATTGCAAAGCTTAAACTCATCCCGGACTCCGGTATTGGTGATTCCTTCCTCCACGTTTCCCAGCAAGAATTTCTCCTGCCCGACAAACTGATGGCAGGGATATAAGTCTCCCCAGGGGGTCACCGCCAGATATTCCGTGCCAGAGCCGCATCCTGACAGGCGTTTCGCCACGCAGGGTCCCTGCTCCAGATCTATCATAAAGTGGAAGAAGTTAAATCCTCTTCCCTCTTTCTTTCTATTAATATACTCCACTGCCAGCTTATCATACTCGGACAATATCTTAGGAATGTCTTCTTCCTGGATGGCATAGGTTTCTGCCGGATCCGCCACTACAGGTTCTATGGACATCTGACGAAAGCCCAGATCGGCAAAATGAAGCACATCCTGAGAAAAGTCCAGATTGTTTCTGGTAAAGGTTCCTCTGACATAGTAATTGGTCTGATTCCTGCTCTCTGCAAATTTCTGAAATTTGGGAACAATCAGGTCATAGCTGCCTGCCCCTTTGCGGAAGGGGCGCATCCGGTCGTTAACCTCCTTACGTCCGTCTAAACTTAACACCACATTGGACATCTCCCTGTTGCAGAACTCCATAATCTCATCATTTAAGAGCACGCCGTTGGTCGTCAGGGTAAAGCGGAATCTCTTGTTGTGTGCTTCCTCCTGGGAACGCCCGTATTCCACCAGCTGTTTTACTACTTCCCAGTTGAGAAGGGGTTCTCCGCCGAAAAAATCCGCCTCCAGATTCCTTCTGTTTCCGGAATTGGCAATGAGGAAATCCAGTGCTTTTTTCCCCACTTCAAAACTCATAAGGGCCCGACGGCCGTGATACTCGCCTTCCTCTGCAAAACAGTACTTGCATGCCAGATTGCAGTCATGGGCAATGTGAAGGCACAACGCCTTAACCACTGTTTTTCTCTTCTTAAAATCTACCACATAGTCTTCATATATGTCCCTGGTAAACAACTCTTCCCTGTCAATCAGTTCCTGAATGTCAGACAGAGCATCCTCAATTTCTTCTGATTCATACTGCTCTCTAAGGTTCTGCCTCACCTTATCCGCCAGCTGTGAAGGGATGGATTCCGGCTTTTCCAATTCCGGCATATCCCGCGCCAATAATGCCACGGCATCATAGACCACATCCTCCACCACATGGACCGCCCCGCTGTTGACATCCATAATGATATCATATCCATTATTTTTATACTGATGAATCACCGTTATTCTCCTTTTTATGGTTTCATCCGTTCCTAAGTATTCTCGGAAACTTAGCCGCAAAGATGGGTGCAAGGGAGTTTCCGAGAGCGTCCCGTACTTGTGGACAGATAAAGGACCCCTACAATCGAAAAGACCGTAGGGGTTGCCTTCTAAACTGCTGCGGTTTTGTCTTCATCAGCGGTTTGCATTCTCGCAGCTCTGATTTCCTACCGTGCAGGAAGTCTTGCATGCGGACTGGCAGGAAGTCTGGCACTCACCGCATCCGCCTTTCTTCATGCTGTTCTTTAATGTGCTATTGCTTAACGTTTTTACCTTTTTCATGATTTGTTCCTCCTGATTTTATGTAACGTTAACACGTCTTCTCTATAATCTTTTGGCATTATAGCATAAGAAGTATCTTGTTGCAAGGCTTTTATTGCGAAGACTATTTGACAAATAAAGGATTTTCATGTACAATCACATCTAAAATATATGAAATAAGGAGTGATTTTTTTTGGACTCGAGTGACGTCATACAGTTGCTTGTATTATTTGTTTTATTGGCTTTATCTGCTTTTTTCTCATCATCGGAGACAGCTCTTACCACGGTGAACAAAATCCGGATCCGCACTTTGGCAGAGGCCGGAGATTCCAGAGCCATCATCCTGGCGAAGGTGATTGAACAGCAGGGTAAGATGTTGAGCGCGATTCTTATCGGTAATAATATTGTGAACCTGACGGCTTCCTCCCTTATGACCACCTTGACTATCAGCTTATTTGGAAATAAAGCCGTAGGAGTTGCTACCGGTATCTTAACCTTATTAATTTTAGTATTCGGTGAGATTACGCCGAAGACTTTGTCTACTATATCCGCAGAAAGCATTGCATTAAAGGACGCAAAAATCATATACGGCCTCATGGCTGCCCTGACACCTGTGATCTACGTTGTCAACCAGCTGTCACTGGGCGTACTTCTTCTTATGCGGGTGGATCCCAATGCCAAGAGAGACACCATCACCGAGGACGAGCTGCGTACCATCGTTGAAGTAAGCCATGAAGAAGGTGTCATTGAATCGGAAGAAAAAAAGATGATCAACAACGTATTCGATTTCGGTGACTCCGTAGCCAAAGATGTGATGGTTCCCCGAATTGATATGACTATGGCTGATGTCAATTCCTCCTACGACGAGTTGATTGACATTTTCCGCGAAGAAAAATACACCCGGATTCCCGTCTATGAGGAAAACACAGACAATGTGATCGGTATCATCAACATGAAAGACCTTCTTCTGATCGACAACCGGGAGGATTTCCACATCCGCGACTACTTAAGAGAACCGCTTTACACATATGAATATAAAAAGACTGCCGAGTTGATGGTGGAAATGAGGCAGACCTTCAATAATATTGTAATTGTGCTGGATGAATACGGCGCCACTGCCGGTCTCATCACCCTGGAAGACATGCTGGAAGAGATCGTCGGTGAGATCCGCGACGAATATGACGAGGACGAAGAAGACAGCCTCATCGAAACCGCTCCCGGCCAATATTCCGTAGAAGCCGCCATGAAGCTGGATGACTTAAACGACCGCTTAGGCCTGGAACTGGAGTCCGAAGACTATGACTCCGTAGGCGGCCTCGTCATCGGCCTTCTGTACCACCTGCCTGACGAAGG
>CAYWRB010000306.1:1698-4078 GCA_964460025.1 uncultured Hungatella sp. | reverse complement strand
AAAAAGAATGAGCGGATTGAACGACGAAATAGTGGAGGTATGAATTTGAGACAACAGAATAAACAGCAGAGCCAGAATGCAAAAGTAAAGATCATTCCATTGGGCGGACTGGAACAGATTGGAATGAATATTACGGCGATTGAGTATGAGGACAGTATCATCGTGATCGACTGCGGCTTGGCTTTTCCAAGTGACGATATGTTGGGAATCGACTTGTGTATCCCGGACATTACGTATTTGAAACAGAACATTGAGAAAGTCAAGGGCTTTGTCATCACCCATGGACATGAGGACCATATTGGCGCTCTGCCTTATGTGCTGCAGGAGATCAATGTGCCGGTATATGGGACCAAATTGACAATAGCCTTGATTGAAAATAAATTAAAAGAGCATAACCTTTTAAAGACCACCAAGAGAAAGGTGGTAAAGCATGGACAATCTATCAATCTGGGATGTTTCCGAATTGAATTTGTCAAGACTAATCATAGTATAGCCGATGCCTCGGCTCTGGCCGTGTTTACTCCCGTGGGGATCATTATGCACACAGGAGACTTTAAGATTGATTATACGCCGGTATTTGGAGAGTCTGCAGATCTGCAGCGGTTTGCGGAGCTGGGGAAGAAAGGCGTGCTGGCTTTGATGTGCGACAGTACCAATGCCATCCGCTCCGGTTTTACGCCGTCTGAGCGGACCGTAGGGAAAACCTTTGATGCCATATTTGCAGAACATAAGAATAACAGGATCATTGTGGCTACCTTCGCCTCCAACGTGGACCGGGTGCAGCAGATCGTCAATTCTGCGTACAAATATGGCCGTAAGGTGGTAATTGAAGGCCGCAGCATGGTGAATGTCATCGGAACAGCCAGTGAGCTGGGATATATCAAGATTCCGGACGGAACTTTGGTTGAGATCGATAATTTAAAGAATTATCCGGATGATAAGACGGTTCTTATCACCACTGGCAGTCAGGGAGAGGCTATGGCAGCCCTGTCCCGCATGGCGTCCAATGTACACAGAAAGGTATCCATAAAGCCTGGAGATGTGGTGATCTTCAGTTCTTCTCCGATTCCGGGCAATGAGAAAGCAGTTTCTAAGGTGATCAATGAGCTTTCTATGAAAGGGGCTGACGTGATTTTCCAGGATACCCACGTGTCCGGACATGCATGCCAGGAAGAGATTAAGTTAATCTATTCCCTGACCCATCCCAAGTATGCGCTTCCTGTTCACGGGGAGTACCGCCATCTGGTGGCCCACAAGGGACTGGTGGAATCCATGGGCATACCTAAGGAGAATATTCTGCTGATGTCTTCCGGTGATGTTGTGGAGCTGTCCCAGGAAGAATGCCGGATCGTAGACCATGTTCAGGCAGGAGCCATACTGGTGGACGGCCTTGGCGTGGGAGATGTGGGAAATATTGTTCTCAGGGATAGACAAAACCTGGCTCAGAATGGTATTATCATCGTAGTGCTGACTCTGGAGAAATATTCCAACCAGCTTTTGGCAGGACCGGATCTGGTGTCAAGGGGCTTTGTGTATGTGAGAGAGTCCGAGGATCTTCTGGAGGAAGCAAGGCAGGTGGTTCAGGAAGCAGTGCAGGAATGCTTAGACAGGCGCGTAAGCGACTGGGGCAAGATTAAGAACATCATTCGGGACAGCTTAAGCGACTTTTTGTGGAAGCGCATGAAGCGGAATCCTATGATCCTGCCCATTATTATGGAAGTGTAGCGAGGAATAGATGGTATATGAACCAGACAGCAAAAGAAATTAATAAAGTGACAAGCACCATCATCATGGTATCGTGGAAGCTGATTGTCTACGCTGTGGTAATCATGCTTCTCTATAAGGGCGTGACCAAAGGATATGAATTTGGGTATAACGTTTTTTATTCTACGGCAGTAGCGGAGGCACCTGGAGTAAATATGAGGGTGACGATCGGGGATGATGAGAAACTGGCGGATATTGCGGTAGCCTTGGAACGAGGCGGTCTGGTAAAGGACCGGTATGCTTTTTTGATTCAGAGCATTTTTTATGAATATGGTAATTCGGAGAATCCGGTGAAGGCAGGAACGTATCTGCTGAACAATTCCATGACATCAAAGGAGATTATCATCATGCTGCGGGATGGAATTACGGAAGATGAGCTGGATGGAGAGGAATCTCAATGATTGTAGAGGAACGCATTCGGGATTTTCTTTATTCTCTGGAGCCTGATGAAGAGCAGCTGTGTGAGGATATAGCCAGAGAGGCGAGAAAAAGAAATATTCCTATTATAAAAAAAGAGACTAAGGCATTGTTAAAAACATTGCTGGTTGCAAGACAGCCTAGGGCGATTCTGGAAGTGGGAACCGCCGTAGGCTATTCTGCTTTATTGATGGCTCAG
>CAYWRB010000306.1:0-1598 GCA_964460025.1 uncultured Hungatella sp. | reverse complement strand
AAAATCGGCAAAATATGGTGATAGGATGAGGATAGAAGGATGAGAAAGACGGAGTTGCTGGTTCCGGCAGGAAGTTTGGAGGTTTTAAAGACAGCGGTAGTGTTTGGAGCGGATGCCGTGTATATCGGAGGCGAGGCATTCGGGCTCCGCGCCAAGGCCCATAACTTTTCTTTGGAGGAGATGAAAAAAGGCTGTGAGTTTGCCCACGAGAGAGGGGTGAAAGTGTATGTGACAGCCAATATTCTTGCGCACAACAGGGATTTAAAGGGTGTGGAGGAATATTTTGAAGAATTAAAGGGAGTAGGGATAGATGCTTTGATTATCTCGGATCCGGGAGTGTTTGATATTGCCAGGAGAGTGCTGCCTGAGATGGATGTGCATATCAGCACCCAGGCCAATAATACGAATTACGGAACCTATCTGTTCTGGCACCGGATGGGGGCCAAGAGAGTGGTAGCGGCCAGGGAATTATCGTTTGAGGAGCTGAAAGAGATTCGAAGCCAGATTCCGGAGGAGATGGAGATGGAGTGTTTTATTCATGGCTCCATGTGCATTTCTTACTCAGGCAGATGCCTTCTCAGCAATTATTTTACAGGACGGGACGCCAACCAGGGAAGCTGTACCCACCCCTGCAGGTGGAAATACGGAGTCGTGGAGGAAACCAGGCCGGGAGAATACATGCCGGTGTACGAGAATGAGAGGGGAACCTATCTGTTTAATTCCAAAGACCTGTGCATGGTTGAGTATGTGCCGGAACTGATTGACACCGGAATAGACAGCTTTAAGATTGAAGGCCGGATGAAGACAGCACTTTATGTGGCAACGGTGGCCAGGACCTATCGGAAGGCGATTGACGATTATAGGAAATCGCCGGAACTTTACAGGAAGAATTTGGACTGGTATAAAGCAGAGATTGGAAAATGTACGTACCGGGAGTATACTACAGGGTTCTATTTTGGAAAGCCGGGAGACGAATCCCAGATCTATGATAACAGCACGTATATAAAAAGTTATACTTATCTGGGAACTGTGGAGGAAGTGGATGAGAGAGGATTTCTAAAGATAGAACAGAAGAACAAATTTTCCATAGGGGATGTCATAGAGGTGATGAAACCGGACGGGAGAAACCTTCAGGCGGAAGTAAAAGGGATTTATGATGAAAAAGGACAGATGCAGGAAAGCGCACCTCATCCCAAACAGATTCTGTATGTTGAGCTGACGGCAAAAGCGGAGGCATTGGATATCTTGCGGGCGGAGACAGGAAGCATTTCTTAAAATAAAGTTCTCAAAAAACTGGGAGGTAGGAGGATGATTATTTGGATTGCCGGAATTGGGGCCATAATCTGTCTTGTATATTATGGAATCATTCTGTTGTATGCAGGCTTTTCTGTCTCATATTCGTGGATCTGGCTGGCCGCGGCAGGTTTTTTCGGGCTTCTTTTTTTGGGAGCCTGGTATCGGCAGAGATATCCCAAGAGAGTTCCCCTGTGGCTGTCAACCGCTGCCTGTACTTTCCTGGCAGCGTCCCTGGCTGTTTTTATCGTGGTGGAAGTACTGATATTCTGGGGAGCCGCTGGCAGCAGTTTAGAGAATATGGA
>CAYWRB010000305.1:2915-4096 GCA_964460025.1 uncultured Hungatella sp. | reverse complement strand
TTTTTCTATTTACATAACCATTCCGGTATCATCCGGGATGGTTATTTTTATATTTTCCAAAGAGAGGAGGAAAAGCAATGTCAGGATGCAAAGTGCTGGCCATAGCCAACCAAAAGGGCGGAACGGGGAAGACAACCTCCACCGTCAATCTGGGCATCGGGCTGGCGAATGAAGGGAAAAAGGTCTTACTCGTGGATGCGGACCCCCAGGGGGATCTGACCACATCTTTGGGCTGGACAGACCAGGACAGCTTATCTGTCACCCTGTCAACACAGATGGAAAAGATCATCCGGGACGAACCGTTTGAACCAGGGGAGGGGATCCTTCACCATAAGGAGGGGGTGGATCTGATCCCGGCGGACATTGAGCTGTCCGGCATGGAAATGTCGCTGGTCAATGCCATGAGCAGGGAATTCACCATGAGATCCTACCTGAACGATCTAAAGAAAGATTACGGGTATATCCTGATCGACTGTATGCCGAGCCTCGGTATGCTCACAATCAATGCACTGGCCGCGGCAGACAGCGTGATCATCCCCGTCCAGGCCCACTACCTGCCGTTAAAAGGGATGACCCAGCTGGTGAAGACGATCAATAAGGTGCAGCGGCAGATCAATCCGAGATTAAGGATAGACGGGGTGGTCCTTACCCTGGCGGATATGCGGACGAACCTTGCGCGTGCGACAGCCGGGAGCCTGAAACAGAACTATGGCAGGATGATCAAAGTGTACGACACAGTGATCCCTGTGGGGGTAAAGGCGGCGGAGACCAGTGCGGCAGGGGAGAGTATCTACAGCTATGATAAGAACAGCCCGGTGGCGAAAGCGTATGCGGCATTTACGAAGGAGGTGGTGCAGGATGGCGAAAAACAAAGGCATCAATCTAAATCTTCCCTCTGTAGATGACCTGTTCAGTACGCAGGAGGAGCGGGAGGAAGCAAAGAGGGAATCAGTCAGGGAGATCCCTCTTACTGAGATCAGTGATTTCCCGGATCATCCGTTTAAGGTAAAGGCGGATGAAAATATGCTGGAGATGGCGGAGAGCATCCGGGAGTACGGGGTATTAGTGCCTGCTTTAGTCCGGGAGAAGCCGGGAGGCGGCTATGAGATGGTAGCGGGGCACAGGCGGAAGATGGCGAGTGAGCTGGCGGAGAAGACGGAAATGCCCTGTATAGTCCGGAA
>CAYWRB010000305.1:0-2815 GCA_964460025.1 uncultured Hungatella sp. | reverse complement strand
ACAGAACTCATCCCCCCAATCCTGGACATGGTTGATGAAAACCGGATAGCCATGCGCCCGGCTGTGGAATTATCCTACCTGCCCAAGGACCAGCAGGAGATTCTTTTAGACACCATGCAGCTAGAGGACTGCACGCCGAGCCACGCCCAGGCGATCAAGCTCCGTAAATTTTCCGAGGAAGGGAGGCTGAATAAAGACGATATTTTTTCAATCTTAGCAGAGGAGAAAGGAAACCAGAAAGAACAGTTCCGTATACCCAAAGCGCGTATCAGCAAGTATTTTTCACCGGGGACGCCCGCGAAACAGATGGAGGATACGATCATTAAGGCCTTAGAGCTGTACCGCAAACGGGAGCGGAGCAAAGACAGGGAACGCTAGGGAAGAATTTTCCGCCAGGGGAGCAGTGCGCTCTTATACGGATACTTTTTTGTTTTCCCCTCCCCACACCCCACCCCTTTCAGTTACCAGCCGATTACCGGCCGAAAAAGAAGATAAGAGCCTGTGGATAGCCATATCCGGATAGTTGGCTCCATCAGGGGAAAGCGGTGCATCAGGAGCAGATATTATAGGCTGAGCAAAGCGGTAACAGGTGCAAAGTAATGTATCGGAGAACTGTTGGATAAGGTGTGGGAAGCTGGGGAGGGAATGATAAAAACTGAAGAAGAGGAGAGAAGGTATGTATGAAAACAAGAGTGAAAAGAGTTTTGAATGTTATGGTGACGGCGGTGCTGGTTCTGGGGATCCTGTTCTTTTCCTCCCTGTCGGTAAAGGAATATCTGCCGTATGCCAGGAACCGCATCCGGACAGAGAGGCTGCGAAGGGAAGCGGCTGGCAGGGATGAAGAGGGCAGGAGGAAGATCAACTGGAAGAAGCTGCAAAAGAAGAACAAAGATATCATCGCATGGATTGAGATCCCGGGGACAAAGGTGGATTATCCCATAGTGAAATGCCCAACCCGCAGCTATTATCTGCATCACGACGCAGAAGGCAGGAACAGCATTTTAGGGGCTGTTTTTGTACAGCCGGAGACGGCCGGAGATTTTTCGGATATGCACACGGTCATTTACGGGCACAACATGCGGGATAAGCAGATGTTCGGCTCGCTCCATTCTTTTGAGAAGAAAGATTTCTGGAAAAAGCATAAGAAAATCTATATTTACCAGCCGGAACAGGAGATTGAAGCAGCGGTGTACAGCACCTATGACATCCTGGATTCCACGGATACCTACCGTACAGCATTTGATACCCCTGATGAGTGGGAGGAATGGATAGCCATGACCACAGAGAAACGGTATTATGATACGGGGATCGATCCGGAGAATACAGAACGGATCATCACTTTATCGACCTGTTCCAACGGCCGGGGGAGGAGGTCGAGATACGTGGTAAACTGTGTGGTCGAGGATGTGAAAAACTTTTGACAAACAGGAATACAGACCGGCACCTGGCACGAAGCTGCCAGCCGCTGTCTCATTTTTGGAGGATGAAGCGATGATTAAAGTGACAATTATTGGAGTATTTGGCTTGTTCATGCTTTTCCTGGACTGTCTCATTGCGGCAGCCGGGAGAGCTGGTGAAGAATGGAAAGATATGGATTATGCTGACGGAGAGAGCAGTTTCAGGAAAGGAAGGTAATCATTATGGATGGAAATATATACAGCACAGGAAATGCGATCGTAGATGAAAATGCGAAGCTGGCCATTTCCGGGAATGTGATCCCTCAAACGTGGTACCGCACAATCGTAAGAGAAAGCGGAAAGCCAAACCTTACAGCGATCATTATTCTGGCCGACATCGTTTACTGGTATAAGCCTGCGGAGCTGCGGGATGAAACTACCGGGCAGGTGGTCGCTGTAAAGAAAAAATTCAAAGCGGATCTGCTGCAGAGAAGCTACCAGCAGATCAGTGTGCAGTTTGGGATCTCAAAAAGAGAAGCTTCGAATGCCATTGTCTTTTTAGAGAAGCTGGGGGTGGTAAAGCGGGTATTCCGTACCGTGAACATCAATGGTCTGGTAGTCAATAATGTATTATATCTGGAACTGGATGTGCAGAGGCTCCGGCAGCTCACATACCCGGAGGATGATCATAACTGCCCTTCCTCTTCTGAAGGGGAGAAGGGAAAAGCCCCAAAGGAAGGGATATCCCCCATAGAAGCGGCTGTGGGAGAGGCCGGTACATGTGAAAAGAGTGCTGTCCCTTTTCAAAGGGAGAGGGTGTCCCCTTTGAAAGAGACACCGGACGCTTTTGAAGGTATGGACGCCCCGCTTCCAGAAAAGACAGCGCCTTCTTTTGGTGATGGGACAAATACAGAGATTACCCAGGAGATTACAACAGAGACAATCCCAGGGATTACAACAGAGATTAACGCCAAAGAGTATACTGATCCTATCGTATCCTATCAGGAAACGGAGGAGCTGTTCAAACTCCAGATCGATTATGATGCGATATGGATGGACAGGCCATTTGACAGGGAACAGCTAAAAGAGATCGTTGCGATCGCAGTTGACGTCCTTACTTCAAGAGCTGAGACGATCCGTGTCAACCGGGAAGACAGGCCGGTTCCTGTGGTACAGAGAATCTATAAAAAGATCAATAAAAGCACCGTGGAGTATGTCATGGATTCCATGCAGAGGTGCGGAAGTAAGGCAAATAATATAAGGGCGGTGATTATGACGGCTCTTTACAATGCCGCAATGACCGTAAACAATTATTTCGCCAATCTATTTGCTTACCACACGGCGAATTCCCAAAGGATAAAGGGGTGCGCCGGATTATGACCATTTCTCTTTTCTAATGGCTTTAAAGTCCGGCAAAT
>CAYWRB010000304.1:0-4105 GCA_964460025.1 uncultured Hungatella sp. | reverse complement strand
CTTTGCTGGGCCGTATGCCTTCAGCCGTTTGTTATCAGCCTACGATGCAGACGGAGATGGGTGCCCTTCAGGAGCGAATCACATCTACAAAGAGCGGATCCATTACCTCCGTGCAGGCAGTTTACGTGCCGGCTGACGACCTGACAGACCCGGCCCCGGCCAATACCTTTGCCCATCTGGACGCAACCACCGTATTGAGCCGTTCCATCGTGGAGCTGGGTATCTATCCGGCAGTGGATCCTCTTGAGTCTACTTCCAGAATTCTGGATCCGCGTATTGTTGGTGAGGAGCACTATAATGTGGCTCAGAGAGTCATTCAGGTGCTTCAGAAATATAAAGAGCTTCAGGACATCATTGCCATGTTAGGTATGGATGAGCTTTCCGAGGAGGATAAGCTGACCGTATCCAGAGCAAGAAAGGTTCAGAGATTCCTGTCCCAGCCGTTCTTCGTGGCCGGCAAGTTCCTTGGCCTGGAGGGACGTTATGTGCCTCTTGGCGAGACGATTCAGGGCTTTAAAGAGATTCTGGACGGCAAACATGACGATGTGCCGGAGAGTTATTTCCTCAACGCAGGTAATATTGACGATGTTCTTGCCCGTGTGAAATAGGAGGGTAAGATATGGCAGATATGTTCAAATTACAGGTAGTGACTCCGGATGAAGAGTTTTATGCGGGAGAGGCCAGCATGGTGGAACTGACCACCACGGAGGGCCAGATTGGCGTGTATGCCAAGCACATTCCGCTGACAGCCATTGTAGCGCCGGGAGTGCTTCGGATTCATGAAGGATCTGAGGTGAAAAAGGCGGCTCTTCATGCAGGCTTTATTGAAATTCTGCCGGATGAAGTAAAAATTCTGGCGGAGGTTGTGGAGTGGCCTGATGAGATTGATGTGAAACGTGCGGAGGAAGCCAGAATCCGTGCGGAGCGCAGGCTGAAAGACAATGCCGCGGAGACTGACACGGTCCGTGCCGAGATGGCATTAAAGCGGGCGTTGACCCGTCTGGAAACCAGGCAATAATAAATCAGGAAAACTGTATGTGGAGATTTCGGTCTCCCATACAGTTTTTGTTTTGTCCGGCATTCATGTATAATCTTGCCTTAAGATTGCGCGAATGGTAGGGGTTACTGTATGAATGGTTAATCAAAATGTCGAAAAGTATGATAGAATATAAAATAGAGGTTTTGGGAGCACGCACTGCACTATCCAGATGAAGTATTACACCTAACCGTTTGGCTAGTGGATGGCCTAAATTATTTATGCTAGAATAAAACAAAATATAACAAATTAGGAACGGTAAAGGCTTTACGTTTTAGAAAAACTGCATACATCAAGAAGGGAATGGAATATGAAAAATACAAAATTATACCCATTTGAGAGGAATCGTTATTATTCAGGGAAAATGCTGACATCAGCGGATTTCCAGGCTGAACAGACTTATTTTAACAATAAGCGCAGGTTTATTAATAACTTGATGTATGGAGCTGGTGTCGTATGCGGCTGCGGCGTATTCAGTCTGGATGATTTATCGCTTTTGGTGGAAAGCGGTGTCGCCATCGATGGATTGGGGCGCGAGATTGTGATGGAAGCTTCCGTGGTGAAGAAACTGTCGGCCATTGACGGATTCGAGTCTCTGAAATCGAATTTTGCCAGCCTGTGCCTGCGCTATAAAGAGGATCCGGTACATACGGTCTATACCATGAACCAGGGGGCCGGGGAGGACAGCAAAGAGTATGAGTATAACCGGATCAGTGAGAATTATCAGCTGTTTCTCATGGACCAGGAGGAGGCGGCACAGGAGTACAAGATGGAGGCGGAGTTTCTCACAGGCGCTGTCCTTCTTGAGAATGAAGATTTTACCGTAAGGCTGGTGGTGCCTGCCAGAGTCTGCCGCGGGAAAAACGTAAAATTGGAGATTCGGACAGAGAAGCATTCTGCCGAGAATAAAAAACTGACCTATCATGGAATTCTTCAGGTTCCCGTATTTCTGACAGCCGACGGGCAGCATGAGATAGAGATTAGTCTGGAAGATATTTCCTTAAAAGAGGGAGAATCCGTGAAAAAAGAATACTGGCTGGTGACCCAGAACGTGGCTGTGGTGGACACGTCGATTCTGCTAAAGAGCGGCACAGCCAGAGCCTATGTGGACGGTGCTGCCGTGGAGACGGAGGCCAACTGTTCCGTGAAGGTTATGCTTACAAGCAATAAACCGTGGGAGCTGGTGAATCAGGAGATCGGCCGTATGAGCCTGGAGATGAAGAATATGGGCGGCTACAAGGACTATGTACGGCTGGCAGATTTAAGGCTGGTGCGGACAGAGAGCGCTTATATTATAGAAGAGGTTCTGGAGCGAAATGTAAAAACCTATATTACGGCCCCTGCGCAGGAGTCTCTGCGTCAGGAATGCCTGGAGTATTTTATAAAGGATACGGAGGTACTTAAGAGCGGAACGGCCTTTCAGGCGGAGCCGGAGAAAACCGGCCAGGTGCAGACAGGAAACAGGGTGCCGGAGGTGGCAACCGGTATTCTGGAGATCCCCCTTGGAGATTCGGCCAGGAGAGGCGATATCCGCTACTCCGGGGAGATTATGCATGGACTGGGAAAAGGAAATGTATATGTAGATATCGGATATGAATATATTACGGAAGACACGGCTCTTCACGCCAGCGTAAAGAATACCATTTACGGCAATCCGGATCTGTTTAAAGGAGAGCGGACAACAGCGGTAGATGCGGAGACGGCGGTAAAGGTGATGAACGACAAGGGAAGCTTTATTGTGGCGGCAAGGCTTCTTGAGAATGTGGACTACCTGGTGCTTACCTATCGCTGGATTGCCATCAAGTTCCCGGCAGGCAATGATCTGGGGCTGGCGGAAAGCTATAACGGAAAGAGCATTTCCACGGATACGCCTACGGTTGTTATGGGCACCAAGGAAAGCCATTATTTCCATGTGAAGTACAACAATATGGAAAGCTGCAGCGTGGCCTATGAGCTGACAGAGCCGGGAAGCGGAGAGATTACCTCGGACGGCGTCTATACGGCTCCGGCAAAGGAAGGTGTGTATGAGATTCGGATCTACTGCATTGATATGCCTATCATCTGCACCTATGCTTATGCCATCGTGAAGAAAAAAGGATTTGAGGAAGAAGAGTAACCATAAATTATCTGTAGAAGGAGACTGGCAGGTATGTTCTATCAATCGCAAAGGATGAAGCTGGAATGTGTCCGCGTTGTGAAGGAAAGCGATATCAATGATATTTTGATTTGTCAGGATTTAAGCACATCTGCCGGGAATCTGTATACATTGCTGGTGATAAAGGAACATCAGACAGCCAAGAAATATCTGGAGGTGTTTCAGAAGGCGGGAATACCGGCTCAGGATTCTTACATAGACAGCTTTTCCCACCAGGGAAATTTATGTATGGTCTTTGAATACAAGCAGGAGAGGCCTCTTGGGGATTTCTATATGGGAGAAAGCTATACCCTGGCAGAGTGTGAGTCCATATGCATCAATGTGATTATGACCTGCATTGCCTCCAATCTGCCCTATCCCATCCTCTATCTGATTTTAAAACAGGAACAGCTTCACCTGTCCAAGGACCATACGGTGTATTTCAGCTATCAGATTGACCTTACGGAACTGGATCCGGAGAAGACGGAGAGGGATTGTGCAGTGGCCTGTGCTTCGATTTTAAGGGAGCTTTTAAGACCAAAAGCGTCCCAGAAGGCCTTCAGCTACAGGCTGCTGGAAAAAAAGATTTCCAGAAAAAGCTATGACCGGTTTACGGAGCTTTATAAGGATATCAGGATTACCGCGGCGCCTACAAAGAGAAAGGGACTGAGAAAAAGAATCAAGGTATGGTTTGCCCGCAGGCAGGACACGCTGTTTCGGATTCTCTTGTGTATTTGCCTGATTCTCGGAGTTTTGGCTCTGGTATCTCTGGTTTCTCAGCTGCTGTTTGGAGATATTCCGTGGCTGCGGATTTTGTTTAACGGATTCAAGACCATCGGAACAGAATCGCTGCTTAAATAACAAATCAATGTAACAGTTCAGATAGGTCTGCGCATTTACTGCGCTGACCGTACGAAAACGTAATGGCAGCAGGT
>CAYWRB010000303.1:0-4115 GCA_964460025.1 uncultured Hungatella sp. | reverse complement strand
CAGTGCGGGACGCCCGTTGGGGAAACGATCCTCCACAACCAGATACTGAGGAACTTCTGCATTGACAAACGGAGCAATATAAGTATTGCGGCTAGTAATAATCGGAGCCATATCCTCAATTCCGTCTGCTGCCAAAGCCTTCTCCACCACCTCTGCCGGTCTTGGAGTAATCTTATCAATCATGCTCCATGGGAAGGATACCTTTGTCTCATCCTCCAGCCATGCCACAAATTCCTTGCTCACATGTCCTTTCTTCAGCCACTCTTCGGCAACAGTCACCACACTGCTTTTCAGTTTCTCACCGTTGTGGCTGCAGTTATCCATGCTGACTACGGCAATAGGAGTTGCGCCGGCCTCAAAACGTTCCAGCAAAAGCGCTGCCACAATACTCATGGCATGGTGCGCCTTCTTCGGCCCCGCCTCAATATCGGCCTTCACTACCGGAAGAAATTCTCCCTGCAGGTTCGCCAGGGCATAGCCTTTCTCTGTGATTGTAAAGCTTAACATCTGAAGGGACGGATTGCGGAATACTTTCTTTAAGTACTCATACTCTCCTTCATCTTCCATATTGGCTTTCACGCCCTTTGCCACGCTGGCTACGATCTCTCTGTCCATAGAGCCGTCAGGATTCAGGCTTACCATCATGGTCATATTGTCAAATGGTGTATAGATTTTATCAATAATATCATAGTCAAAGGTATCGGAGGCAATGATTCCGCTTTCTGCCAGCCCCTGCTCCAACAGCCGCTGCTGAAGAACGGCAATAAATCCGCGGAAGATATTACCAGCTCCAAAATGCACCCACACCGGGCTTTCCTCTGTCTTTGCCACCATCTTGTCCACATCAAATCCCGGCAGCTTCACCCCCGCCTGCTTCCAGCCGGCATCATTCAGACTTGCTTTACAAAGTTTCATAGTTTTTGCTCCTCTCTCATATCATATTATTTGAAACCATTACTTACATATCATACCATATCCACAGCCGTCAGGCTGCGGATAAGTGATACGTTTCCTTATTATACCACATTTTCCAGATTCTGTATACTAAAAGAATTCAAGCACATACTCTGCCGTGTTCTCTCCGGCTTCCTTTCCTGCCTCATTGTAAGCCTTCTGGTAATAATGGAAGAAGTCCTTCATAAGCCCCCGCTCTTTCATTCCCGCCAGACACTCTGAGACCAAAATAACGTCCTGGAAAATCCCCGGAAGCTGATTCTGCGCCTCCATAATCTCCTCATAGCTGATATCCTGATCTCCGTTGTAATTTCCAATCCGTACAAGAAAGCATCGCTCCACTCCGCCCTCTTTCATCACATCCCACATCCGTGAAAAATACATCTGGTAATCCCCGGCCGTCATCCTATGATCCCCGTCAGTCTCCCCCTGGCACCAAAGCATAAAGATATGCCGGATCTCATAACCATGGGAACCAAGAAATTCCTTCGCATCCTCCAAACGACTTCTGGCATCACTCAGATAAGCCGTTCCCGGCTGCCACTCCAGAATCGAGGAACCTCCCTTGGAAGCCGAAACTCCTACCACAGAAGTTTTCGTTTTCTCATAATATGCATTTACAAATGATGATACCATGGATCCTGTCTTCATCATTCCATCATGAATACCGCCATCCCGATTCTCCAGACACCCAAAAGGTTCCTCCAAAGGACAAAGCCTGCCCGGATCTGACACAGCACGATATTCATAACCGGCTTCTTCCAAAACCTTTGGCGCTTCCTCAGGCCAGGTATCATTTACAATCCCGCGGCCCGCCATATTAGATTGCCCCATAAACAGAAATAAATCCACCGCACATGATTTTTTTGCCATAATACCGTTTCCTTTCCACAAGTCAGTACTAGCCCCTTAAAACCACCGTATCAAACGTTTTCACCGTTCCTGTGCCTTCTTCATCAACCGTAAACTCTCCACAGAGGCAGGCCTCATAATCCCATGCCACTTTTACAGCAACCGGTTTCCTGTTAAAATTCTGCAAAAACAGGTACCGTTTGCCCTCTTTCTCCCTCACCGTAACCTCCAATCCCTCCGGTACGGAAAGCACCGGACGGTCAGGAAACAGGTTCGGAATAATCTCAGCCATCAAATCTTTATAAAAGTCAGGTTCCGCAGCCGCACACAGATAATATGCCTGCCCCTTACCATAGGAATTACAAGTAACCGCCGGTTCTCCAGCATAAAAATCTTCCCCGTAAACCATCAGCGCCCTGGCAGTCGTAATACGTACCAGCTCGCATAAAGAATGACAGCTGTACGAACGCCCAAACATGGAATACTGAGATTGGCCCATCTGCTCCTGCCCTTCTCTCTCTACCTCATTTTCTGAGTGAACATGTGAGACCGGAATCAACTGATTTCTCTCGTTTTCATACAACCCGTCAATCTCTGCAAATCGAAGTCCCAGCACATCCGTCAGCCCTCCTGGCGCCGGCCCCAGATAACAACGGTCATACTCATCCACCACACCGGACCAGAATGTCATAACCAACGTTCCGCCCTGCTTCACAAAATCCGTCAGCTTTTTCTGAATATCCCCTCGGAACAGATACAGCATAGGTGCAATCACCAGCTTATACCCATCCAGAGAAGCCTCCATATCAATGACATCCGTCTGAACCCCAAAACTCCTCACTGCCCCGTAAAGCCCTAAAAGCACGTCCTTATAAGGCAGCCCTTCATTTCTCGGCCCCTTAGCATCCTCCATAGCCCAGCGGCTTTCTGTATCACAGAGTATGGCAGCTTCCTTTTTCACAGTCGCCCCCGCAATCTCCCCCAATCCTTTCAGCGTCTGCCCCAGCTCTGAAACCTCCTTAAATGTGCGGGTATCATCCCCGCCATAATGGTCAATCACCGCGCCATGAAACTTCTCCGAAGCCCCTCTGCTCTGCCTCAGCTGGAAATAAAGGACGCTGTCGCTTCCATGGGCGACTGCCTGAAGAGATGCCAGCGCCAGCATCCCCGGCCTGCGAAGCTTGCTGACCGGCTGCCAATTCGTAACCGTCGGAGTAGACTCCATCAAAAGAAAGGTTCTTCCCTGAATCGAACGCATAAAATCATGCTGAAATCCGCTGTCCAATGCCGTCAAAAATTCCGGTTTCTTATGCCATGCCGGATAATTGTCCCAACACACAATATCCAAATCCTCTTTAAACTTCCGGTAATTCAATCCCAAAAAGTCATACATAAAATTCGCCGTAACCGGTTTTTCGCTTCCTGCCTCCCTGATCGCCTGAACCTCAAACCGCAGAAAATCCACGGTTCTGTCCGTAACAAACCGTTTCCAGTCCAGATTCAAACCATGAAGCTCATGCTCCCCTATAGGCGACGGACTTTCCACCTGCTCAAAGCTCTGATACGTGTGGCTCCAGAACTTTGTATACCAGCAGTCATTCAAGCGGTCAACAGTCCCATACCTTTCCTTCAGCCACTGTCTGAATTGCTCCTGACACAAAGGGCAGTGACATTCCCCACCATATTCATTAGAAATATGCCACAAAATCACTCCCGGATGATGCCCCAGATGCCTTACCAATTCCGTATTTATCTGCTTCACCTTCTCCCGATAAACCGGCGAAGTATAACAATGATTATGCCTCCCCCCAAACAAGGCCCTGCGCCTCTCTCCATCCACCCGAAGCACCTCCGGATACCGATCCGCCATCCATTTCGGACGTGCACCGGAAGGAGTCGCCAAAATCGTAGAGATTCCGTTAACATAAAGTTCCTCTACAATATCCTCCAACCACCGAAACTCATACTTCCCCTCCTCCGGCTCCAACGACGTCCAGGAAAAAACCCCCAATGTTACGGTATTGATTCCCGCCTTCTTAAAATACTCCAAATCCTTCTTAAGAATCTCCGGCCTGTCCAGCCACTGTTCCGGATTATAATCCCCTCCATGCAGCAGCCTATCCGTAAAAAATCCCTCGCTCATGCACTTACCTACCTATTTTATATTCTCTTTATGCCAATAAACCAGCTTCGGAGTTATTATGGAACGTATGAAGGCTGTCTTTTCACGTCAGCACTTAGGCCGTGTCTTTTACGGCCTTAGTACTGTTACGTGAAAAATCAAGCGCAAGCGTGCCTGAAGTAGTCCA
>CAYWRB010000302.1:0-4119 GCA_964460025.1 uncultured Hungatella sp. | reverse complement strand
CAAGGCATAACATCAGTATACCGGGGGGATGGATATACCGTTATCATTCAGTACCTTCCGGAGGATTTCTATATACCTCTGCAAATGATCGATCTCTATCCAGTTTCCTTGGCACACCTCATCCGCTTCTTCAAGTTCTTGACGTGTTTGCTGGTAGTCGGTCCATTTCGGGCACTTATGATCTTTGCTAAAAGCGCAATAGTCCCTCATATTTTTCTCATCCATCCTTTCCATATAGGTGTATACCTATATCTTATCATAGGTGTACACCTACGTCAAATATAGGTGTACACCTGGGGTAGCGTCATTTTACTTTCGGATGTTAATGGTCAGAAAGCACCTCATATGGTAACTATAACCTTTGCTTTTCCGTTTTCTGTTTTTCTGTTTCTTTCTCTATGCTTTTTATCCATTCATTGCCTCTATATTGTACGGATAGCAAACAAAGAACTCAAGGGTAAATGGCACCGCTTCGCGGCCCTTGACTTCTTTCTTTCCTATCCTGTCCGGGTTAATCAAGCAATGTATGGGATTCCCTGGCCCACCAGGTCCCGCATCCATTTCATTGTGTGTCCTTCCAATCCGGGGATACTCCCCTGCAGCTGCTCTGCGTACTTCCTTCCCGCCTGTCTTTTCCTTACCTCTCTTACCAGCTCTTCCTTCTTTTCGATCTCTTCCTCCCGCTTCTTTTTCTCCTCCTGATACTTTAGCAGCTCTATGATCTTCCCGCCGTTCATCCGGTATGCCCTCAACCGTGACATCTGGTCCGCTCCTTTCCGGCTCCAACCCATTGGACGGCTGCTCATCCGGCTCGACAGCACATGGCTTACCTGCCCTTCCGCATGGCATCCCCATACTCCTCCCGGCTCCGTCCGGTAGATCTCTATCCCTTCCCAGTTGTTCATCAGGTATCTCAGGCTCTCTTCCACCTCCTTTTCTTTGCTCTCCTTTTCCGTCACCCCACGGATTTTTTTGTATATCTCCCTTACTGTTCCCTTTTCCCCTTTTTCTAGCGCTTCGTAGATCTCTTCTTTTACCTCTGCAGCGCTGTCCAGCAGATGGCTTACTGACCTGTCGATATATTTTCCCATATGGAAACGGTCCAGTACGAATTTCCCTTTTTCCAGTACCTCGCATCCTGCCTTGATCCAGCCGGCTCCATCCCCCGCTATATATATGGTTTCCAGGCTTTCCCAGTCATAGGTTTCACAGATATACTCCCTTACTTCCTCCCACAGCTTCTCATTCTCTTTCCCTCTGTACAGCCCACAGAAATACCTCTTCCCGGTCAGGCGGTATCTCTTGCTCTTGGAGCTCTCCCCACTTTCCTCCACGATGTCCTCATATACCAGTACCAGTTTGGGCATCAGCGTGTTGTTCTTCCTGCCGTTTTCTCCCCTCTCCAGATCCCCTTTCTTCTCATAGAACTGGGCTGCCACATGATCCTCATCCGCTTCTATATGGAGGTTCCTTATCTTTTTCTTTTCCCCACACTCTTTTTTCGGCATTTCTACCACCGTATTATGCACCAGCTCTTTCACGGTCTCCTTGCTCACCCAGTCACTTACGCTGGCATGCCTTCCTCCCTTCTGGTAGCTGCTCTCCACCGTCTCCTCCAGGATCGCTGCCGCTGCACCCATGGTAATTCTCTGGTGTTTTCCCAGGCCGATTACCTGATCCAGCAGGTATACCGACTTTCCTGTCTTCTTGGAGGTATAGCAGGTCCGTTTGAACCGGATCCTTCCTAATGGCAGCAGCAGTTCTTTGGGCTGTCCCTTTTGTTCTACTACATAAGCTGCCTGACGTCTGGCGCTGTTACGGATGGTTTCATCCATCTCCTCCAATGTCTCCACCAGGATGTCCCTGGTCAGCTGCAGGCTCTTTTCCTGGAGTTCTTTTCCGAAGGCATCCAGGTCCAGTTCCCCTTCCACAAATTTCCTCATAATATTTTCAATCTCATAGGTTTCTTTTTCAATAAAATTTCGTATACTATTTATCATAGAAAGCTCCTTTCTTTGTGTGGTTGGTTAAAAGTTTATTTTAACACAAAGAGGGGCTTTCTTTATCTTCCTATTTCTGGATTCCACGATCTGACATTTCCCGAAATTAACTTTACGCTATTACAGTTCTTCATCCACAACTGTCCTTAGTACGGATCGGCCTCCATCGTTAATAACCTTTAAATATACAGGCAGACTCATCCCCTGCCAGGACTCCACCATGAACGAATGTGAGGCTGGCCCTACGGGGAATGTATACATAATGACAAAATGGGCATTGGGACACAACCTACAGCCTACCCGGTAAGTACACCGATCTACAGCAAGGGCTCCGCTACATTCACAGAAGCAGAAAACGGCTCTAAGGCATATATCACCTTAGAACCGCTTATCTAAACACAAATCTCTTCTTGGCAGATGGGCCCATCCGTCCATACATCTACATATCTCTGTATAACTATTGCACAATTTGGCGTAAAAATGGCGTAAGACTGGCGTAAATCCAAGTTTCTTTCCCTGTTGAATCCATACAAAATACTGATTTTATGCGGAATTCTCACTCTTCCTATCTATCAATATTCTTTAGTGTCGGGAAAAGATTCTTGGTTTGTTCGTGTATATATGTCTTCATATATCCCCTTACAAATCAAGAAATCATTATTTATCTCGATATTCGTCTATGGCTATCATTATTTATCGAAAAGTGTTATAAAATGAGTTATGTGAGTTATATCCCTAAAACTAAAGAAAACCGCCCCAATACGAAACGGTTTCCTTATAAGGCTTATGAAATTTTCAATGCATCCTCGGCCTTCTTGATCTCCTCTTTCTTGAATTCTTCCTTCGCATCCACATAAATATCCATCGTGGTAGAAATATCAGCATGTCCTAAAATTTCCTGTACTGCCTTGATATTGACTCCGCTTTCCACTAACCTGGTGGCAAATGTGTGACGTAGCGTATGACAAGAAAATCGTGGCAGCAATACCGGTTCCTTTTCTCCCTTAGATAACTGCTCTTCATTACAATCCCTGATAATCCGACGCAATGCCTTGTTTAATGTTCCCTGGTGCTGCGTGGCCCCAAAACGATTAATGAAAATAAAATCCGTATACCCATCAATCGAAACCTTGCATCTATTTCCTTCTGCCATCTGGTTCTTCCTTTCCTGCAGTAAGGCGCTTTTGACAGATTCCAACATAGGAATAGACCTGCAGCCGGATTTCGTTTTAGGAGTATTCACAGAGAAATAGCATCCATTCTCTGCATGATTATAATATACCAGTGTATGATTTATACTGATTGTTTCGCTTTTCATATCAATATCACTCCACCGAAGCCCCGTAACCTCTCCTACTCTCATTCCTGTACCCGTCAAAACAGCAAAAATGGGATACCAGTGGCTATATATTACGTTATTTTTCAGATAATCTAAAAAGAGCTTCTGTTCTGCTACTGTCAATGCCTGCTTTTTCTCCGTATCATAATTATGTGATTTCTTCAATTCTGTTAAGGCATTATTGGATGGATTATTCCGTAAATACCTGTCATTCACCGCTTGCTCCAATACAGGATGCAAAACAGTATGAATACAATCCAATGTATTAATCTTCAATCCGCGTTCATCCACAAGCGTATTGTAAAATTCCTTAACGTCTGAATTTTTCAGATTACATAACTTTTTTCTTCCAAAATCCGGAGCTACAAACTGTTGATACATGTATATATAATTCTGCTTTGTATTGTCCTTTAGATTACGCTTTTGAGAAATCCAAATATCATAGACATCATTAATGGTAATATGTTCATCCGACCGGATACCATCCATGCTATCCTTTTTGACCTTCTTTATTTTTTCTCTTAATGACAAATCCGGCCTCTTGCCCTCCGGCATTTTATCCGTTGGCACAAGTTTCCAGCTATAAATTGCCTTCCTCTTTCCGAATTTATCTGTATATTGATAACGATACCGTCCATCCGGCATGATATCTTCTCCCCTTTGCAACTGCCTTGTCTTTTTGTTTTTATCCATTCTCTTAGCCATGCAAATCCCTCCTATCTGGCTTATCTCCTAATGTCTGTTTTTCGGATATTTCAATATAGACTTCTTTTTCATATT
>CAYWRB010000301.1:0-4127 GCA_964460025.1 uncultured Hungatella sp. | reverse complement strand
GCTGCCGGGAAATTTTACCAGAGGGCATTTTAAAAGAGGAGTAGAGTAGACATTGAGCAATTTGTTTATGGATGGGGCCAGATATTTGATGATTCTGTTGATGGCGGTTTATACCTATCTGAACTTCCGCTACTTTGGTTTGGAAGAGGAGAAAAGGCATAGGCTTTGCAGCAGGCAGAACCGGCTGATGATGATCATGCATCTTCTGGCCTACCTGGTGATTTATTTGAAAACAGAGGATCAGAGGATCATCGTATTTTACGGAGCGCAGGTAATCTTTTTCATTGCCTACATTATTTTGTACCGTTTTTTCTATCCAGGCAGTTCGAGAATCCTTGTAAATAATCTATGTCTGCTGCTGTGTGTAGGGTTTATTATTCTGTCACGGCTTTCATTTGGAAAGGCCGCCAGACAATTTATTATCGCTGCGGTTTCGGCAGTGATAACCTTAGTGATTCCGGCGGTTGTGGGAAGGGTATGGCAGCTGAGCAAGATTCCCTGGGTCTATGGAGCCGTGGGGCTGGGACTTCTGACGGTGGTGCATTATATGGGAAATACCAGCTTTGGGGCACAGCTGTCCATATCGGTAGCAGGGATTTCCGTTCAGCCATCGGAATTTGTGAAGATTCTGTTTGTATTGTTCGCCGCCGCCATGTTTTACCGGTCCACAGGGTTTAAGCAGGTGATCCTGACTACGGCGGTTGCGGCGCTGCATGTGCTGATTCTGACGGCATCCAAGGATTTGGGAAGCGCCCTGATTTTCTTTGTCACATATCTGGCAATCTTGTTTACTGCTACATCCAACTGGCTCTATCTGATAGCCGGAGGGCTTAGCGGCTGCGGTGCTGCGGTTCTGGCTTACCGCTTGTTTTCCCACGTGAGAGTGAGAGTTTCTGCCTGGAAGAATCCGTGGGCGGACATCGACAATACCGGGTATCAGATAACCCAGTCCCTGTTTGCCATCGGAACGGGAAGCTGGTTTGGAATGGGGCTGTATCAGGGTATGCCCGGAAAGATTCCGGTGGTGGATAAAGATTTTGTGTTTGCTGCCATATCGGAAGAGATGGGGGCTATGTTTGCCGTCTGTGTTCTGTTGATTTGTCTTGGATGTTTTCTGCAGTTTATCATGATTGCCTGCCAGATGGAGGCGGCGTTTTACCGCCTGACCGCATTGGGGCTGGGGATTCTGTACATTACTCAGGTGTTTTTAGCAGTGGGAGGAACGGTCAAATTTATCCCTTCCACCGGGGTGACGCTGCCTTTTATCAGTTATGGAGGAAGCTCCGTGCTGAGTACTTTTGTGTTGTTTGGAGTGCTTCAGGGGCTGTATGTGCTGAAGCGGGATGAGGAAGACGCAGATGAAGCTGTTTAAAAAAGATAAAGCATATAAAAACAAGGGACTTAAGAATCAATCGCCCAAGAAGAAAAATAAGAAGGATTTGGCGGACAGGTCCAACAAAAATATTCTTGTTCTGACCTATGGGGTGGTACTTCTGTTTGCCGTCATGATTGGATACGAAGGATATTTTCTGGCTTTTCAGAGAGAGGATGTGATCAATAACACGTACAACGCACGGCTGGACAGCCTCTCTGACCGGATCGTGAGAGGGAAGATACGCAGCAGCAACGGGACGATTTTGGCGGAAACTGTGGTGGGAGAGACAGGAGAGGAGATCAGAAATTACCCTTATGGTCCTCTGTTTGCCCATGTGGTAGGGTATTCATCCAGAGGGAAAACCGGGCTTGAGGCCGTAGGAAATTTTTACATGCTGTCTTCCCATATCAATCTGGCGGAGCGGATGATCCGGGAGCTTTCCGGCGGAAAAAATCCGGGAGATGACATTTACACCACCCTGGATGTGGAACTGCAGCAGACGGCGTGGGATGCGCTGGGGGACAGAAAGGGAGCGGTAGTCGTGATGGAGCCGGATACCGGAAAAATTCTGGCTATGGTGTCCAAACCTGGTTATGACCCCAATACTCTGAACCAGGACTGGGATGTGATGGTGGCGGATGAGAATCATGAGGCAAGGCTTTTAAACCGGGCCACCCAGGGCATGTATCCGCCGGGGTCTGTTTTTAAACTGGTGACCGTGCTTGAATATATTCGGGAGCACCCGGAAGATTATGAGGACTATCAGTTTGTCTGTGACGGAATCTATGAGGAGGGAGAGTATACGATCCAATGTTATGATCAGACGGCCCACGGTACTATGAATTTAGAGGAAGCCTTTGCCAATTCCTGCAATGGGGCCTTTGCCAGTCTGGGACTGGGGCTTGACAAGGCACAGTCCAGAAAAACGGCGGAGGAACTGTTGTTTAACAGCCAGATGCCCCTTGCCATGGCCTACAGCAAAAGTTCCTTTCAGATGAAAGAGGATGGGGATACCTGGGAGACCCTTCAGACTTATATCGGACAGGGCAGGACCCAGATGACACCCATGCATGGCGCCATGATCACGGCAGCTATCGCCAACGGAGGAATCCTGATGAAGCCCTATCTCATCGATCATGTGGAACATGTGGGAGGAGAGACGGTAAAACGCTTTATGCCGGAAGTTTACAAAAGTCTCATGACGGCGGAAGAGGCAGAGATTCTGACAGAGATGATGGAGTCTGTGGTGACCATAGGAACCGGATCTGCCGTGAGGACAGAAGGGTACCGGGCAGCAGGCAAGACCGGGTCTGCGGAGTTCGAGGCGGGAAAGGAGACCCATGGGTGGTTTACAGGCTTCGCCCCTGTGGAGAAACCGGAACTGGTGGTTACGGTGATCGTGGAGGAAAGCGGCTCAGGAGGCAGGACGGCCGCGCCGGTGGCGCGGGCGGTGTTTGATGCTTGGTTTGGGAGAGAAGGGAGATAGAAAGTGCCTTTTCGTGCGAAATAGCGGGAAAAGAAAGTGCCTTTTCGTGCGAAAACAGCTTGAATAAAGGTGCCTTTTGTGTATATAAAGGGAGATAAAGAGAGAGCCCCGTCAGCTCGCAGGGACTGACGGGGCTTGATGATGTTTTAAGAAGTCTCTGCTTTTAGAGATCATTCAATTTTTCAATCATCAAGAGGGCATAGTCCCTCTTTTTTTCGTCCAGTAAAGTCCAGTAGTGAAGAAGATTCTTTTGTTGTTCCGTCAGATCAGGATATTCCTCAGATTCAGAAAAAAACTGTGCTATAGAAATTCAAAGGGCATAAAAAATCCGCTGGATCGTCTCAAGAGATAACATAGACTGCTGTCTGGACATTTTAGAAAATGCAGATTGGGAGATTCCGGTGATTTGGGAGAGACGGTATTTGCTCATATTGTGTTGCCTGCACAGATTATCAATTCGTTCAATAATATTCATTTGCTGATAACCTCATTTCTGTAAACAGTGGTTTATAGTTTCTCTGTATTTAACAGGTGTAATGAATTAATTGTAGATGGAAAAGAGAGATGTTGTTACTTGTCAACAAGGAAAGCAATTTGATTTCTATATAGAATATGAGAATTGAGAATGATTATTCTGAATAAGTTCATATTTGAAACACTATTTGTAGGAAAAACATAGAAGTACCAGAAAAATAAGGGTTCAGAATTTTATATAGCAGAGAAGAGATTAAAAATAATAGTTGAATAAAAGAAAGTAGTTTACTTTATTAAAAGAAAGTGATATAATTTTAAAAAATATTTTGATGGTGTGGTCTTAGAGAAAAGGTGGGTGAAAGAGTCTCTGTTATGATAAAGAAAAAATTGATACTTGCAGACAGCGATGAACGGTATTTAAAGGAGCTTTCCTACTATTTCATGGAAAATATCCCTCAATTTGAAGTGTTGGTGTTTACAAAGCAGGAAAAGGTATATCAGTTTTTGGAACAAGATGGCAAGGCAGATGTTCTGGTGGTTGATGAGGTTTTCGCGGACGCCAGGATGAAGGAATTAACATCTGGTATGACTCGGATTGTGCTATCTACAAGTATGTCGCCAGCAGATGGGTTTGAGGCAGTAAAGAAATATCAGAGAATGGAATCGCTGTCTAAATCTATTTTGCTGAAATATGCACAAGACAGCAATACATTGGAAGCTGTAAAAGGTAACAGTGATACCAAAATTACAGTTTTCTACAGTCCCTCAGGCGGAACAGGAAAAACAACGTTG
>CAYWRB010000300.1:0-4128 GCA_964460025.1 uncultured Hungatella sp. | reverse complement strand
ACCTTTGTTTAAGCCCTTTGGAGGCGGAAAAATATAAAGGGAAATGTCCGGTCTGCGGCCGAAAGCTGACTATGGGCGTATCCCACAGAATTCTGCAGCTGGCAGACAGGGAAGAGGGCTTTGTGCCGGAGGGGGCCAGGGACTTTGAAAGCCTGGTTCCTCTGCCTGAGGTGATTGCTGCTTCCACCGGCCATGGGGCTGCCAGCGCCAATGTTCAGAGACAGTATGAGAAGATGATAGAAAAGCTGGGCAGCGAGTTTTCTATCTTGAGAGAGATTCCGGAAGAAGAAATCCAAAAGACAGCAGGGTTTCTGATTGCGGAGGGAATCCGGCGGTTGAGAGCAGGAAAAGTGGAACGGTTTCCGGGATTTGACGGGGAGTACGGGACCATAAAGCTGTTTCAAGCCTCAGAATTGGGGCAGATGGACGGACAGATGGATATGTTTCTGATGGCCGGCTGGAAGGATGCGCCGCTGAATACAGGAGGCGGATCAGGAAGCCGAGGGACAGGACGGATGCCGGCTGAGGAGATGGATCATGAACCGGAAAGCCGGATATCGGCTGAGGAGATGGATCATGAATCGGAAAGCCAGGACATCCGCAGAAAGGAGAAGCATGGGGACATACCGGCTGCCAGCACGGCCGGTCAGGAAGAAAAAGAATCTTTGAATGAAGAGCAGATGCAGGCGGTGATGTCCGTGTCCCCTCGAATCGCTGTAATCGCCGGCCCGGGAACCGGAAAAACCAAGACTTTGGTATCCCGGATTCTGTACCTTTTGCAGAATCGGAAAGTAAAACCTTCTGAGATTACGGCGGTTACCTTTACCAGAAAGGCAGCCCATGAGCTGAAAGATCGTTTGGAACATATGTTAGGCGGCAGACAAGGCGTGAGAAAGATGCGGATCGGTACATTCCATTCCATATGCTTTGATCTGTTAAAGCGTCAGGGGGAAGAATTTATTCTGGCGGATGGAGACATGACCATAGAATTGGCGTCAGAGACCATCAGAGAATTGGGACTGAAAATAAAGCCCGGACGGCTCCTGCGAATGGTATCGGATAAAAAATCCGGAATAGAGAGACAAGATTCATGCCCGGAAGGAGACGGGTATGAGGAGGCAGTCGGACTGTATCAGAAAAAACTGGAGGATATGGGAGCCTTGGACTTTGACGATCTTCTTCTGAAGGCCATTGACCTTCCAAGGAGCCAGGAGTTTCATTATCTGCTGGTAGACGAATTTCAGGATATCAGCCCTCTGGAATACCGTTTGATCAGCGTATGGAGCCAATGGGGAAGAGAGCTGTTTCTGATCGGCGACCCGGATCAGGCTATATACGGATTCCGGGGAGCGGATAGGGAAAGCTTTCAGAAGATAGAGAAAGAAAAAGAGACCCAGATCATCCGTCTAAGGAGGAATTACCGCTCTACGCCGGAGATTTTGACGGCGGCGGAATGTGTCCTGCATCAGGGAAAAGACAGTCCTGTCCTGGAACCTGTACGATCCTCCGGTTTTCCGGTACGCTTAAAGGAAGCATCAGGTGAGATGGCGGAGGCCGTGTTTATTGCCAAGGAGATCAACCATCTGGTAGGAGGCATGGATATGCTGGATGCCGGAGAGGAATTTTTCGGACAGGAGAACCGGAGGCCTCATGGATTTTCTGAGATTGCGGTTCTCTACCGTACCCATCGTCAGGCGGAACTTCTGGAAAGATGCCTTAAGACAGAGGGAATTCCCTATATCGTCACAGGGCGGGAAGAATTTCTGGAAGAGGATGTGGTAAGGGGAAGCATGGGATTTTTCAGAAGCCTTATCCATGAGGAAGATTCATTGTCAAGGAGCCGGTGCCTGAAACTCCTTAAAAAACCGGATGGTAATCCGATTTCTGAGGAGGACTATGAGGCTCTGAAAGGCAGGTACGGCAAGATGATAAAAAGGACTCAGCCTCATAAGGTACTGAGCCGCTGGATGGAGGAGATGGATATGATGTCCCATCCTGCCATGGAAAAACTTCTGGCCATGACTTATTTTTATAAAACCATGGAAGAGTTATCAGACAGCCTCCGCTTCGGCAAAGAGGGAGATATCAGGCGGTGCGGAGGAAAGACCTATACATCGGATGCGGTTACCCTTATGACCCTTCATGGCTCTAAGGGACTGGAGTTTCCGGTTGTGCTTTTATACGGGGCCAGAAAGGGAATGGTGCCGCTGGCATGGGGCGGACAGTGTGACAATGCAGATGAGGAGAGAAGACTTCTCTATGTGGGAATGACGCGGGCTATGGAGGAACTTACCATGACATCGTCAGGCAGCGAATCCCCGTTTTTTGAAAATATTTCCCCCGAGATTTTGGCCAGGGAGAAAGTTAAGGCAGAAAAGTCGGGAACGGAAAGCAGACAGCTCAGTCTGTTTGATTTCATGAGTTAGGCTATGAGAAATGAAAAAAGCGGCTGCCGTCCGGGGGTATCGGAACGGCAGCCGTTTTGGTCCGTATTAATCAGAAAACAGCTGAACCCAATTATAGCTGTATGAGCCGCCTTGACAGAAGCCTGCTCCCATTTTTTTATAATTTGAACTCAGTATATTTGCTTTATGTCCGGGAGAGTTCATCCAGTCATTCATAACCTCAGCGGGACTTCTCTGTCCTGCGGCTATATTTTCCCCCTTGGCTCCGGCGGACACGCCATATTCGTCTAAAATAGTAAAACAACTGGTTCCGTCGGGACGTGTGTGGGAATATAACTCGATCAATTCTTCAGAACGGGCAGAAGCACATACTGCCAGACTGTCATCCCATTCCAAAAGCTCTTTTCCGGCGCTTTTGCGCTCTTTATTTACCAGTTCGTATACCTGATAGGCATAGTCAGAGGTATCTACGCCGGTACCGGTGTTATTGCTGCTGCCGGAATTGCCGGAGGAGCCGGAATTGCCTGAACTACCGGAAGAGCCGGAGCTGCCAGAGGAGCCTGAACTGCCGGAAGAGGGAGATTTGCTGCCTCCCGGGGTGCCGGTAGAACTGTTGGAGTTCTTATAATCCGACCAGTCGGAGGCATCAACCTCATCCGTGATGATTCCGTCCTTTTCCGGAATGACATAATGGACGCCGTTCTTTGAAAAGGTCTTGGTCTGAAGGCTTCCGTCAGAATTAAAATAGTAATAATCCCCGTTAATGGCCTGGAACCCTATGGCCATATAACCGTCTCCAAGAAAATAATATTTTTTTCCGCTGATGGTCTTCCAGGTATCAGCCAGGTCCGCCCCCAGATAGCGGTATCTCCAAAGGTTATTCTGCAGATACCAGCCTTCCGAGATATTCTGCTGACTGCTGCCTGCGGCGGAGGAATTGCCGTTATTGCCGGCTGTGCTGCCGTTATTGGTTCCCGTATTGCCGGAACCCAATGGAACCGTGGTTTTGGTCTGTACTACCTGATGATCGACCCAGGCCCCGTTATGGTCAACCCAGTATCCCTCAACCATGGTAGATACATATAAGTTGCCGTTGCTGTCAAAACAGTAACATTCCGCGATTCCGTTGCCGTCGCCGTCAATCCACTGCCAGCAGTTGGCAGAGTACTGTCCGTTATCATTTTTATATTTCCAGTTGGCACCGGTCCATTGCCACTGGCCGGCATAGGCGGCGGAGGAGAAAAGCAGGGTAGTTAGTGCGGCAGCGCCGAGAACTTTAAAAATACGTTTCTTCATGGATTTTCCTTACCTCCTTTAATATCATGACTTGGTTTGATAAAACCAAAGGAAGGAAACGTTGAAAAGTTATAACAACAGCTGAGATTGACAGAAAAAACACAACAAACTATAATAAAAGTCAATGATCTGCCATGCATAAAACTCAAGAAAGTCAGGTGGAAAAACGATGGAATACGTAATGGGGATTGATCTGGGAACCTCATCTGTAAAAGCCGTTATCATGGACCGCAGCGGAGAGCTGAAGGCTGTGGCCTGGAGAGGCTATGAGGTGGATATGCCTCAGGCAGGTTTTGCCACGCAGAAACCGCAGGTGTGGTGGGAACAGACAAAAACTGCCATCAAGGAAGCCATAAAATGCGGGGCTGTTCCTGCAGAGAAGATAAAAGCCATAGGATTCTCCGGCCAGATGCATGGTCTGGTAGCT
>CAYWRB010000299.1:1466-4164 GCA_964460025.1 uncultured Hungatella sp. | reverse complement strand
AGCTTTTGTGCTCATGGGAGCATCGGAACTGTCCTTTTCTTAAAGAAACCTTCATGCGCCCGGCAAGGGACGCGCCACCGAACGATGAAAGTCTGGCGGGCGCATTTGGAATACCTGAATTGATGCCGCCTAATCGGCGGCGAACTTTTAAAGTAATTGCTCCCCGGATTCCGCAACATCCGGAGGTTTGTACTGCCTTGCAAAAAATCCGGTGAATATAGTACTCGCTATTTCCGCAAGATACGAAAGGCTTGGGGAGCATAAAAAGGGGGATACGGCTTATGGAAGAGAAGAGAAATTTTGATTTACTTACATTAGGGCAGCTGCTTTTGCGTCTTTCACCGCCTAATGATGACAGACTGGTAAGAGGAGATACCTTTGTGAAACAGGTAGGCGGCGCGGAGCTGAATGTGGCCGTAGGCGTGGCGCTTCTGGGACTTCATGTAGGCATTATTTCAAAATTGCCGTCCCATGACGTGGGAAGATTTATGAAGAGTAAAATCCGCTCCTACGGGGTCAGCGATGACTTTTTCCTGTACGATTCCTCACCGTCGGCCAGAGTAGGAATCTACTATTATGAGAACGGGGCATATCCAAGGAAACCAAAGGTTATCTATGACAGGGCCAACAGTTCCTTCTATTCCCTGAAGATAGATGAGATTCCTGGGGAAGCCTACACGGCGGCAAGGTGTTTCCATACCAGCGGAATCACACTGGCTTTAAGCCCGCAGATTAGAGAGACTACGGTGGAGATGATTAAGCGGTTTAAGGAGGCCGGAACATTAGTTTCTTTCGATGTAAACTTCCGGGGCAATCTCTGGACAGGGGAAGAGGCAAGAGAATGTATTGAGAAGATTCTGCCCTATGTGGATATTTTCTTCTGTTCTGAGGATACGGCAAGGCTGACCTTTAAAAAGACAGGCACAGCCAGAGAGATGATGAAAAGTTTTACGGATGAATATCCGATTTCCATCGTGGCATCAACCCAGAGAACGGTTCACAGCCCCAAACGGCACACCTTTGGCTCCGTTATATATGATGCGGGGAAGGACCAGTATTATGAGGAAGCGCCGTACAAAGATATTGATGTGGTTGACCGGATCGGAAGCGGGGATGCCTATATTTCCGGAGCGCTGTACGGACTTTTGACCAGTGAGTTTGACTGCGGCAGAGCTGTCCAGTTCGGCAATGCTACCAGCGCCGTAAAGAATACGATTCCGGGCGACCTTCCGTCCTGTGATTTGGACGAAATTGAAACCATCATTAAGGCCCACAATCAGACAGGGCCTCAGAGTGAGATGGCAAGATAGAATGCTCAGAGCATGATACCGGTGTCATTGCCGGTACGGTTTCAGGATCAGGGCAGATGCAGCTATGTTCACAGGGGCCTGTGAACGGCAGTACAGTGTAAGGCCAGGGGGAAACGGCCTTAAAAATTTAAAAATAATAAATTGGGGGTAATCATTATGACTTCAGCAAGAGGAAATGTAATCGTAGGACAATCCGGCGGACCAACCGCAGTGATTAATTCCAGCTTGGCAGGTGTATATAAGACAGCCAGAGACAGAGGGGCAAAGAAGGTTTACGGCATGCTTCACGGAATCCAGGGACTTTTGCAGGAAAAGTATGTGGATTTGTCAGAGCATATCAAAAGCGACCTGGATATTGACCTTTTAAAGAGAACGCCCTCCTCCTTCCTTGGCTCCTGCCGTTTTAAACTGCCGGAGATTAAAGAGAATACGGAAATCTATGATAAGATTTTTGCCATTCTCGATAAATTGGAGATTGAGTATTTCTTTTATATCGGCGGAAATGACTCTATGGACACCATCAAGAAGCTGTCCGATTACTCCATTTTAAACGGCAGCAAAATCCGTTTTATGGGAGTTCCCAAGACCATTGACAATGACCTGGCTGTGACAGACCATACGCCCGGCTTCGGAAGTGCGGCGAAATATATTGCATCCATTACCAAGGAGGTTATCCGCGACGGCTTGGTATACGGCACCAGGAGCGTGACCATTCTGGAAATCATGGGAAGAAATGCAGGATGGCTTACCGGTGCGGCAGCGCTGGCAAAGGGGGAGGACTGCGAAGGGCCTGATATGCTATTTTTGCCGGAGGTTACCTTTGACGTGGATAATTTTATGAAAAAGGTGGGAGCGCTTCAGGAGAAGAGGGAGTCTGTGGTAGTGGCTGTCTCCGAGGGTGTGAAGGTTGCGGACGGACGTTATGTCTGCGAACTGACAGATAATATTGACTATGTGGATGCCTTCGGCCACCGTCAGCTGACCGGTACGGCCCGCTATCTGGCGGAAAAGATTTCCAGAGAAGTAGGGTGCAAGACCAGAGCCATTGAGTTTAACTCCCTTCAGCGCTGTGCTTCCCACATCGTAGGCCGTGTGGATATCACCGAGGCATATCAGGTAGGCGGAGCCGCCGTAAAGGCCGCTTTTGAAGGCGAGACAGGCCAGATGGTCATCTTAAAGAGAGTTTCTGATGACCCGTATCTGTGTGTGACAGAGCTTTATGATGTACATAAAATTGCCAATGTGGAGAAGAAGGTTCCAAGAGAGTGGATTAATGAGGAAGGCGATTTCGTGACGCCGGAGTTTGTGAACTATGTCCGGCCTCTGATTCAGGCGGAACTGACTCCTATGATGGTAGATGGCCTGCCCAGACATCTGCGTCTGGAGGA
>CAYWRB010000299.1:0-1366 GCA_964460025.1 uncultured Hungatella sp. | reverse complement strand
TAGAGTAGATGACAAATAGAAAGAAGGAATAGACATGCAGTATCGTACATTTGGCAGCACGGGAATACAGGTTTCCGCATTAGGTTTTGGGTGCATGAGGCTTCCTCTTCTGGAAGACAAGGTTACGGTAGATGAGAAGGAAGCGGTAAGCATCATCCGCCATGCCATCGACCAGGGGGTAAATTATATTGATACCGCCTATCCTTATCACAATGGCACCAGCGAACTGATTGTGAAGAAGGCTTTGGAGGACGGCTATCGCGACAAAGTCTATGTGGCGGACAAGAGCCCGATGTGGAAGCTGGAAAAGGAAAGTGATTTTGACGACATTCTGGAGGAGCAGCTTCAGAAATTAGGAACGGACCACATTGATTTTTATCTCCTTCATGCCCTCAACAGGGAGCGGTTTGAGGAGAAGGTGGTTAAATTCCATCTGTTAGACCATATGAAGGCAGCCAGAGAGGCAGGGAAGATTCGTCATCTGGGATTCTCCTTCCACGGCGATCTGCAGACGTTTAAGGATATCATAGACTATACGGATCAGTGGGATTTCTGCCAGATTCAGTATAATTATATTAACCTGGATTATCAGGCAGGAGATGAGGGGCTTCATTATGCGGCGGACAGAGGACTGGCAGTGGTCGTCATGGAACCGCTTTTAGGCGGGAGGCTGGCGAATCTGTCCGACCATGTGGCGGAGGCGTTCTCCAAAGAGAAGACGGCAGTGGAGCATGCCTTTGACTTCCTTTGGAATCAGAAAGAGGTAAGCCTGCTCTTAAGCGGTATGGGAACCAGACAGCAGGTAGAGGACAATCTGGTCTATGCCGGCCGAAGCAGTATCGGAATGCTGACGGAAAAAGAGCTGGCGGCTTATGGGAAAGCTAAGGAAATCTATGACAGGATGTCCATGGTGGATTGTACCGGCTGCGCTTACTGCATGCCTTGTCCTTTCGGGCTTGACATTCCGGAATTGTTTAAGACCTATAATTTGTATGGGCTTCGCGGGAAGGAAGAGGCAAAGGCAGCCTACGACAAGTTCCAGGTGCGTTCCGACGCGTGCAGAAGCTGCCATAAGTGCGAGAAGGTCTGTCCTCAGAGCATTGGCGTCAGCCAGGTGATGAAGAAGATTGCACAGCTGTTGGGATAAGATAGGGCAATAGGGGCCTGAAAAAGAGTTTAAGCAGCCCTCCTTTGACTGAGCAGAATGGTTCGGTGGGGAGGGCTGTTTTTGTGTATGGAAACGTATTGACTCCGATAGAAAGAAGGGGTATGATAGGAACAGAAAAGAAGATACTTTTAAGTGCGCTGTGCAAAAGGAGAGAACATCATCATGAAACGGCTTCTGATTGTTGTGGATATGCAGAAT
>CAYWRB010000298.1:0-4188 GCA_964460025.1 uncultured Hungatella sp. | reverse complement strand
ATTTGAGAAGGGTGCTTTTATCAGCAAAGATAGTCCTTACCGCACGTTTTTTCATTTCTTTGATGAACGGGACGAAGCATGGCCTTATAATCAGAGTTATGAAGGATGGTGGGGAAATGATACACTTCCCAAATTGAATTATGAGGATTCCGAAAAGTTAGAGCAATTTATTCTGAATATTGGAAAGAAATGGGTTTCTCCCCCCTATAATGTAGATGGATGGCGCCTGGATGTGGCGGCAGATCTGGGAAAATCCAATGAGTATAACCACGAGTTCTGGAAAAAGTTCCGTAAGGTGGTAAAAGAGGCACGCCCGGACGCATTGATTCTGGCGGAACATTATGGAGATCCTCGCCAATGGCTTCAGGGAGATCAGTGGGATACCGTCATGAACTATGACGCATTTATGGAGCCTCTTACCTGGTTTTTGACAGGGATGGAGAAGCACAGCGATGAATACATTGGGGAACTGTATGGAGACGGAGAGCATTTTTTCCGGACCATGTTTAAAAATATGAGCCGTATGCCCATGCAATCGGTATTAACATCTATGAATGAGCTGTCCAATCATGATCATTCCAGGTTTATGACCAGAACGAATCAGAGAGTAGGCAGGCTTGGAACCGCAGGGGCTGCTGCTGCCGGCCAGGGGATTCACCCGGAAGTGTTCCGGGAGGCGGTTCTGGTTCAGATGACCTGGCCAGGGGCGCCGACGGTTTATTATGGGGATGAGGCGGGAGTCTGCGGCTGGACGGATCCGGATAATCGGCGAACCTATCCCTGGGGGAAGGAAGACAAGGAGCTGATCCGGTTTCACAAAGATATGATCCGCCTGCACAAGGAAAATCGGGCTCTGCGCATAGGCTCATTAAAACAACTTATGGCAGGAAATCACTTGATTGCCTATGGACGTTTTTGCGGAGAGAACCGGTGCGTCGTAGCGGTAAACAACAGTGATTCTTATCGGGAATTGTGTATTCCGGTATGGGAGATCGGAATACAGGATGATGTGAAGATGATCAGGGCCATGCTGACCACCCGGGAAGGATATACGGCAGAGCCTTTGGAGCTTGCGGTGGAAAAGGGAGTGCTGAAACTGGGCCTTGACGGTGCCAGCGGTGCTTTGCTGATTGCCGGTTATGAGGCACCCGGAGATGTTTTTTCCGATATGGAATCCCATATGGCTTCTGAAATTTCTTCTTGATTTTTTTATGCTGCTATGATAAACTTAAGTTCAGTTTTAGCAGCAATGTGGATGGGTTCCCGAGTGGCCAAAGGGGGCAGACTGTAAATCTGTTGCGACACGCTTCGATGGTTCGAATCCATCTCCATCCATTTTTCAGACACACGCTCGACAAAGGTGTCTGCATATGCCGCAGTGGCGGAACTGGCAGACGCACAGGACTTAAAATCCTGCGGGACTAATCTCCCGTGCCGGTTCGATTCCGGCCTGCGGCATGAAACATAAGTGACAATCATGGAGAGTCCGGCAAGCCGGGCTCTTTTATATGCACACGGGCCCCGAGATGAGATTTGTCAGCAAGCTGACCGGGGCCCGGCGCACGAGCAGGGGAACACTTCCCCTGCTCGATTGCACACGCTATTCTGTTCACTGGTCCGCTACCACGATGCTGATGCCGTTTACTTCTACATGCTCATTGATGGCAATCACCAGACACTGGCGGCCGTCGATGATGCGTGTCTCTACCAGACCGGCGGATTCCGGGTTTACTTTTACTACCACATCCGGGGTCTCGATGTTGAAGTTTCTGGTACTGGCAATGTTGGATGCCAGGAAAGAGGTCTTTTCTCCGGCGGTTTCGGCGTAGTGCTGTTCAAAATGCTCCAGCTGCTGGTCCGAAACACCGCTTTCTTCAAACAGCCGGCGGACCTCCTGTTTGCCTAACTCCAACGGCTCCGGGCTGTCTTTAAATTCTTCCAGCTTTTCATTTAAGGTTTCATGAATATTTTTTACTAAACTGTAGTCGCATTCACTGCCAAGGGTATCCGCAATCAGGCTGTTGAAAGTTTCCTTCTGAGTGTCTGCAGCCAGGGGAATGTGCTGGCAGCCAAACATCTGTGTGATAAAATCTTCCTGAAGCTCAGCAGCATTTTTCGTATAATAGAGCATACTGTGGATATCGGTAAAACGGTCGTTGAAGGAGGGGAAGAGGAAGCCTTTCATGGGCTGCTCCACGATCCAGTCCTGGGTCCGGTTTTCGATGCAGTTCTTTTCTTCATTGTATCCCAGACCGGGTTTTGACAGATGAACCGGACAGATACTGCAGAGTATGTAGTCAAACACGGTGTCAGATGCATCGTACAGTTCCGTTCCGTCAGAAGCCTTCCCAGGGACATCATAGGCGGAATGAATCAGAACGATGTAGTAATTTTCACCGTAATCAAAGGTTTCAATAATCTTATCATAAAATTGTTGGATTAAATCATCATCCTTTAATTTGCTGTCCCGCAGCTTTAAAAGAAATTCCTGGCAGCCGCCTTCTTTCTCCTCTTCCAGAGGAAAATCCAGATTTATAAGATTTCTTCCGATGGAGCCGGATAAAGTTTTCTTAAAGATGGTAAAATATTTGAAGGCATCATCTTCCGGAAGGGATAAAAAGGCTTCCTTTAATGTGGTCTTGATGTTTTTTTCTCCATCTACATAGCAGCCGCAGATGCGAGAGATAGTACACCGTTCAGGAACATATTGCCGGCGGATTTCGGATACTTCTTTTTTGTTCATAATTTGCCATTCCTTTCTAAAAGATATCAGTTTATAGTATAACGGATTTCTTTTGCAGCGTAAACTGAAAAATCGCTACTGTTTGAAAATCCCCTTTTCTATTGAGGAAGATTGTGGTAAACTATTACAGTTCAGAAAAAGGACTTCACATATCAATAAGGATTACGGAGGTGTTTTTAAAATGATTTCAAAGGACATTTATTATATTGGCGTTAATGATAAGGATTTGGATTTATTTGAGGGACAGTATGAGATTCCCAACGGGATCGCCTATAATTCCTATGTGATCATGGATGAGAAGATTGCGGTCATGGATACCGTAGACAAACGAAAGACCGGAGAGTATCTGGAGAACCTTAAGAAGATATTGGGGGGAAGGACGCCGGATTATCTGGTAGTGTCCCACCTGGAACCGGATCATGCTTCCAGTATTCAGGCTTTCATGGATCAATATCCCGGCATAAAGCTGGTCGGGAATGCCAAGACATTCCAGATGCTGCCCCAGTTCTTCACGGGAGAGATCGGGGAGACCATCGTGGTGAAAGAAGGGGATACCCTGAAACTGGGAAGCCACACCCTGACTTTTGTGACGGCCCCCATGGTACACTGGCCGGAAGTCATGATGACTTACGACAGCTGTTCCAAAATCCTGTTCAGCGCAGATGCTTTTGGGAAGTTCGGAAGTCTGGATGTGGAGGAGCCATGGGACGATGAAGCCAGAAGATATTATTTTAATATTGTTGGAAAGTATGGGGCACAGGTACAGGCAGTGTTAAAGAAGGCTTCCGCCCTTGATATTGATGCCATCTGTCCTCTCCACGGACCTGTTTTAAAGGATACCATCGGCCATGTGATGGAGCTGTATCAGACATGGAGCAGTTACACTCCGGAACAGAGAGGGGTATTGATTGCCTATGCATCCCTTCACGGCAATACGGCTGAAGGGGCGAAACGGCTGGCAGAGCTTTTGAGAACCAAGGGCTGCCCCGAAGTGACGGTGATGGATCTTGCCAGATGCGACATGGCAAAAGCTCTGGAAAATGCGTTCCGGTATGACAGGATGGTACTGGCTGCTTCCTCTTATAACGGAGGGGTGGTGCCGTGTATGGAAGACTTTCTTCATCATCTGAAGGGGAAAAATTTCCAGAGACGGACGGTTGGGCTGGTGGAGAATGCATCATGGGCGCCTTCGGCGGCACGGACCATGAAGGAGATCCTCTCTCAGATGAAGGATATTGGGGTGGCAGAGCCGGTGGTTACCATACGGGGAGTGGTGAAGGACAGCGATGTGGAGGCATTGGAGCAGCTGGCAGAAAGTCTGATGTAACCGTTGGAATTACTGTTTATTGGTCAATGTCATTAAGTTAAGCGTTTCACACTTAATGGAATCGTGAAAGGTCCGCTCTGAGAGGGAGTTGTGTTGCTTTCTCCTGGGCACGCTCGCG
>CAYWRB010000297.1:0-4190 GCA_964460025.1 uncultured Hungatella sp. | reverse complement strand
CCGCTGCTACTCTCTGCCTGAGAATTCCTGGTGTGGAAGTATAGACGGAACGGATGAACGGATCAATGAGGCTTATGCTACCGGGAATCTGGATTTTATCCGGACGGTGACGGATGAGACAGGGTATGGAGTGCTGTTTTTGGAGCCGGGATGGTATCAGATCGAGGTGTCCAAGGGGTCTGCTTACAGCGTGGAAGCAACTCGCTTTCATCTGGAGGAGAGCCAGACCATTCTTCGCTATAGCTTAAAGCCATTTGAAGAGGGGATTAAGGATGGATGGTATGCAGGGGACATCCATCACCACAGCGTATTTAGCAGCCGGCTTTATGAAGGGACGGATCCTGTGGTGGAGACTCCGGTGCAGATTAGAGATTCTATGAGGGCGGTTGGCCTGGATTTCGGCGCTTTAAGCGATCACCACAATGTGTTTGACCATGAACTGTGGGAGGCGGTCAGGACGGAGGATTTTATTCCTGTCCTTTCTAAGGAGATATCCACAGGCAACGGTCATGTGATTTCTTTGAACGTGAAGAAGAATACGGATGTTATCTATCGGATAGGGACTAAAGAGGAACGGACGGACGAATATCTGAGGAAGGAATTCTGTCGGGTGACCGATGAGATCCGTGAAAAGGGAGGTATGGCCCAGTTAAATCATCCCAGAGATCCTCAGAAGGCCATTTCCTGGAATCCGGATTTTATGGATATCATTACGATTTTTGATACCATGGAGATCTGGAACGGTTCCAAGCCTATGGTTTATGAGAGCAGCAGCGCAAAGGCTGTTGAGATGTGGATCGATATGCTGGAGAATGGCGTGTATCTTCCGGGGACCACGGGAAGTGATACCCACAATATCCGGTGTGACGATTATAAGGCATTCTACAGAGACACTATAAAGCTGGTGAAACGGTTAAAGGCTTTGAAGGCGGATGATCCGCTTTTTAAGGATAAGGATATAGAAGCTTTCTTTGGGGGCAGCGGTAAGCTTTTGCCTGTTTTTGAAAAGTGGGCTAAGAGGAATTTAAGCAGCGGCGGAGTCAGAACCTTCGTCCATATGGATTCTTTTGAGAATGGGGATGATCTGACAAGCCAGATGAGAAAAGGCCATATGGTATTAAGTGACGGCCCCCTTTTGTTCCCAGTGATGGAGAGGGGAACTTGGGCGGAGAACAAAGAGGAGGAGCCGGGAAGTGGGCCGGTGCTTCCGGGGGATACGGTGTCTGTGCCGGGGGTTATTCAGGTAAAGCTTTATACCAACCGCAGGCTGAAAACCATGCGGCTTTTGAAAAAGGGGCGGCTTCAGGCAGATTATCCGCTGGCTCCTTACGAGAAGGATCAGGGGGGCTATATGGACTACAGCCATCAGCTGACTCCTGAGATGTTAAAGAATATGGGGATGGAGTGGAAGAAAGAGGATTATCTGGTGATGATCGCATTTGACGATTGTACCAACATTGCCATTGCAAATCCATTTTTTGTGAAGGCTTAATTGGGGAAAGAGGTGACACCGATGAATCAGGAAGAGTTTCAGATCGTGATGAAATACGCTCCCTATCTGATGTTTGACGAGAAGGAGCCGTTTTCTGTCTACAATATCGGATACATGATTTTTCATGAGACAGGGCCCAGCGACTCGTTTCGCAGAATTGTGAGAATCCATAAGGAAAAGGTAAAATTTGTGATTGAGTATCAGATCTTTTTTTACTATGATATCCAGCATCTCTATGAACTGGAGCATGTCTGGGTATATGTAGGGCATGACGGAAACGTATGCGGATGCGAGGGCAGTTATCATGGAAAGTACATGAATGAGATGCTTCCGGGAGGGGATATCCTTCGGGACAGAACTCATGTGTGCCTCTATTCCCAGCCGGGCAAGCATGCCCTTTTACCTGAGAAAAGGCTGATTTCCCTTTATCCGGAGCTGGAGCTGGCATGTGGGGAGCTGGCAGGTGCGGACGGTTTCGCTTATCCGGAGCAGCTTTATGGGGTGAAGGTTCCCATAACGGAGGACGAGCAGCAGATGGTAAGAGACTATATCAAAGAAAACTACAGTTTTACGCCGTCCATGGTGTTTGTGGCAAGGCATTTCTCCTTCAGCCAGTTCCTTCCGTGGAAGGTTCTGAAAGGGCAGATTCCCATACTTTTGGAGAAGGAGCTGGATAAGATCCGAAGAGTGACGGAGGATAAGGAGCAGCAGATGATGGCTGATCTTCGGTAGAGAAGAACATAAAAAGACTCACAGGTTCATGTGAAAATGGATCTGTGAGTCTTTTTGTGCTTCATTATACCCAGTGAGAGTGTCCGTGGGAGCGGCGGTACTCCGTAGGAGAGCAATTGGACTTCTGATGGAATACCCGGTTAAACTGAGAAAAGCTGGTGAAACCGCAGGCCATGGCAATATTGGATACGGACTGATCTGTGCTGGAAAGCAGGAACTGGGCATTGATGATACGGACATTTTGGATGTATTCCGTCAACCGAAAGCCGGTGGTCTGCTTGAACTGCCGTGACAGATAGCAGGAACTGATATAAAAAGTTTTTGCCAGGCTTTCCAGGGAAAGAGGCCTGGAATAGTTGGTATGTATGTAGGAGCATACCTCGGAAATCTTCTGAGTGATGGAGGAATCATCGGTTTGATACGTGTACAGATTCTCGTTCTGAGACTGATACAGATTCCACAGAAACTCCGTAAAATTCGTCTGCAGCATAAGCTCATAGACAGAAGGGGGAAGGACCTCCGCCTGATGAGACATATTATAAATGCTGTTGAGAATATTGAAGCAGGGAGTCTGATAGTTGGGAACCAGACGCAAAATGGACGGTTCCAGTTTAAAGATTCCAAGAAGTTCCTCAAAACCCTCCTTCATGCTGAACAATGCCTCGGGATACATAAAATTAATGATAATCCGTTTCAACGGGGGGGCATTTTTGGGGTATATGGACTGATGGGGAACTCCGGGCGGAACCAGGACAATATCATTTTTCTCCAATGGGTAGGTTATGCCGTTGAACGTATGGGAGATTCCTGCATCCAGAGGTATCATAATCTCATAAAATGAGGTGTGGATATGGGGAAAGCGCATATGGTAAGGGGAAGCCTGCCTTGTATCATAATCAATATAGTAGTAAAGATTTTTCTCACAGTTATTGATGATGATGGAATAACCTCTTTCAAATTCTAATTCAGGACGGCTGCTCATATGTGAAATCCTCCCTTGGTGTCATTTTACCATTTTCTGAAGTTCAAGAAGAACTTCCTCCACCAGGCCCTTGATGCTTAAATCCCGTACTCCTGCCACGATGTTGTCGCAGTGGTTCACAGGAATGAGAATCCGTTTGGCTTTGCTCTGGCCGATGGCTACGGCCATGGCCGGGGTGACCTCACCGTAAAGGGAATCGGCAATTACAATCCCTATGGGACCCACAATGACATCGGCTCGCCTGGCTCCTGTAATGACAGCGTTTTCACCGGTTGCACCGTGATTGGCACCGGCTTTCAGCATGGCTGAAGTAGCGATACTGTTGGTTCCTACGGCGGTGATGTCCGCATCAGGCATACTCTGCCGGATGGCCGAAGTCAGATGTCTGCCGATGCCGCCGCCTTGTGCGTCAATAATCAATATATTCATCCGGATGTATCCTTTCTTTTTATGAATTAGACAATTATAGCATAAAATTGAAAAAGAGACAACGAAAAATGAAAAATGAAAATTGAAGAAAACACTTGCATTTACCACATTTTGGTGCTATGATATATACGATATTGATATATGAGGCTGAAAGAGAGTGGACGAAAGTCCACTCTTTCATTTCGTAAGAAACAGGATTTGGCACAGGGAATAAGAAGGGTGGTGAAGAGATGACGAAGAGAGAACATTACGAGTCAAAGACAGAAGCTTTTTTAAAACCTTTGCTGGAGGAATATCATTTTGAATTGGTAGATGTGGAGTATGTGAAGGAAGGCAGCAACTGGTATCTGAGAGCCTATATTGATAAAGAAGGCGGCATTGCCGTGGATGACTGTGAGATGGTCAGCAGAAGGTTAAGTGATTGGCTTGACGAAGAGGATTTTATTGAGGACAGCTACATTCTGGAAGTCAGTTCCCCGGGGCTGGGGCGTCCTTTAAAGAAAGAGAAGGATTTTGCCCGCAGCGTGGGGAAGCAGGTAGATATCCGCCTGTACC
>CAYWRB010000296.1:0-4197 GCA_964460025.1 uncultured Hungatella sp. | reverse complement strand
GCCGATTCTGATTGTAGAAAAGATGGGGCCTCATTTTGCGGTGGGAGACACCTGCTACAGCCGGGCGGAGGATTCCCCGGTGTACAATCCAGATGGGAAAGAGATCATTGCCAGGGACAATGAGGTGTCCATTCTCCGAAGAGAAGATGTGTCCAAGGCGTATTTCAGCTGTCACACGGATATCACAATCCCTTATGCGGAGCTGGATGAGATCTATGGGGTCACGGAAGAAGGGGAGAAGCTTCCTATCATTGCGGACGGAAGGTTTGTGGTGCCGGGAACAGAGCTGCTGAATGAGGAATTGTAGGAGCAGAACGGTTCAATGAGAAGATGTAAGAAGGAAGATGGACTGCGTTATCTGTTGTCCAGGAAACTGCATGTATATTGAGCGCGGAAACGTAATATACTGTTAAAAAACTGGGAAATGCTTATGGAAATTTATGTAGTCCGGTCGGGGGATACGGTTGACAGTATTGCAGCAGGGACAGGAGCAGAGACCTCATCCATCATTCGTACCAATCAGCTGGAATATCCGTACAGGCTTGCCCTTGGGCAAGCCTTATTGATTTCTAAAAGTGGAGAGGAATTGACCGAGGGTGAGAAGATCAGGCGAAGAAGGATTGAGAGCAGCGGCTATGCTTACCCGTTTATTTCTCCCTGGGTGCTGGGGGAGACACTGCCGTATCTGTCGGAGCTGGCAGTGTTTTCTTATGGATTTACGGTGGAAGGAGATCTGGTCTACCCTACCCTGGATGACGGATGGATGGTAAGGGAAGCCCTTTTGGCGGAGGCGAAGCCTACCCTGACCTTGACGCCTCTTGGGAAGGACGGGCATTTTAATAATGGTCTGGTGACTGCGGTGGTAAGGCAGCGGAATGTACAGCTGAAACTTCTCAGGAATCTGGTATGGGTGATGACAGAGAAGGGGTATCAGGGGGTAAATATTGATTTTGAGTATGTGCTTCCTGAAGACAGGGATTATTTTACGGCTTTCGTGGAGCGGGCTACAGGACTTTTGAATCAGTTCGGATTTTATGTGACGGTGGCGCTGGCTCCCAAATATTCGGATAATCAGCAGGGGCTTTTGTATGAGGGAATGGATTACAGAGCTTTGGGGCAGGCGGCGAACTGGGTATTTCTGATGACTTATGAGTGGGGGTATACCTATGGCCCTCCCATGGCGGTGGCTCCTCTGAATCAGGTCCGGCGGGTAGTGGAATATGCGCTTACCAGAATTCCTGCCTATAAAATCTGTATGGGAATTCCAAACTATGGCTATGACTGGCCTCTGCCTTTTGTGCGTGGGACAACAAAGGCAAGAACCCTTGGCAATATAGAGGCAGTTCAGATGGCTGTCTTTTACGGAGTGCCGATTCAGTTCGATGAGACGGCTCAGTCACCCAACTATACATACTGGCAGTACGGAGTGGAGCATCAGGTGTGGTTCGAGGATGTGAGAAGCTATCAGGCCAAGTTTCAGATGGCGGAAGAGTATGGCTTAAGAGGCATCGGCGTGTGGCAGGTGAATCAGCTGTTCCGGGCAGGCTGGGAATTGCTGGATTACCGGTTTCAGATCGAAAAGTATTAAAAGTATTAAAAGATAAAAAAATGAATTGCAATTTTTCTATCTGGTGCTATAATAGACCCATGGGGATATAGCTCAGCTGGGAGAGCGCTGCGTTCGCAACGCAGAGGTCGCGGGTTCGAATCCCGTTATCTCCATGGATAAAGGGTTGGTGATCAGATTTCAAAATCATGTTCGATTCAAACGGGCATGATTTTTTTGTGTTATAGTAAAAATAAAACCCCGGCTATACTGGGGCTGGACTAATACAAATTTTTCTCAAAATGTATACTTTTTGAGAATTAAGGACAGAACTTAAAATCTTATCTATTTTATTATATTATCGTCAAAAAATCAAGAAAAATAATCCCATTTTCTAGTTAAATTAGACCATAAATTTTTTTTCTCAAAAACTATAGTTTTTAATAAAGGAGAGGAGAAATATGGCAAGCATGAGTGTGTCAAATAGTAATAGTTTAGGTAATACGTCGTTGCGTGGCTTTGGCGGTCTGGCTTCCGGTATAGATAGAGATGCCATTATTGAGCAGATGTCTCTAGGGTCTCAGACTAAGATTGAGAACCATAAAGCCAGTATGACAAAGCTGGAATGGAAGAGGGATGCATATCGGTCTATCACCGACCAGACTCTGGATTTGCAGGATAAGTATTTTAGTTATTCATCCTCCTACAATCTTAAGGACCCATCTTTGTTTGGGAAAACAAAGATATTTACGAATGGTCCGGACAGCTCTACCAGGTTTGTTACTGCCAGTGGTAGTTCTGATTTAGTAAATACTATCGCAATTGCAGGTGTTAAAAGTTTAGCTACATCAGCTATAACCAGGTCAGGTGTTCACCAGAGTGACGACAAGTCAGTTACAGCACAATTAAGGTTTGACCATTCAAGTTACAAATCTAATTTAGCAGGTGCTACTATGGAGATTGGTTCAAAGGATGATAAGGGGGATTGGAAATAGACTGCGTCCAAGTTTAATTTTTTGGAAAAATTGAAGGGTAAGGATGGTAATTAACATAAGATATGAGATGTTATAAAAGACAGTCTAGAAGATGCTCTAAAAGATGGTGAAGGAATTTCAAAGTCAAAGGAGGAGCTTTTCGCTGAGAAGTTAGCTGTTTATTTAAATGGATATGCAGAGTTTTTAGGTCTAGATCCAGAAAAAGATTTTAAATTTGGGAATGACGGCGATAAGCTTACTTTGGAATTAAAAGGTGATTCCACTGATATAAGAGGGTATGGTGCGGATGTTCTTGGTCTTAAGAAAAGTGGTGGCAGTGAGTCCAAGAAGTTTGTTTCTGAAGATGCCGTCTGGGATAAAACTCTTGTTGAGACAAAGGATACTGATGCTGTAGCCGGTAGCAAGTTGATTTTCGAGTATAATGGCGTTCAGAAGTATGTGGAGTTGGTTTCGAAGGAAGATATGAAAGCCATTACAGAAGCAGAAGATGATACAGCTAGAGCCAAGGCTATAACCGATGCTGAATCGCATCTTAATGAAAGAATAGGCAAAGCTTTTGGTACCAGTAGCTTTACAGCAACGTTTGGTGCAGATGGTACTTTTACATTTACACCGAAAGATTCTGATTCGACTCTGTCCATTTTATCGAATGATGATGATTTGCTGGATAGATTAGGTATTGAGTTTGGTGCCTCTAACAAAGTCAATGTCAGCGGTAAGCTGTCGCAGAAAGCATTTAATGGAACATTTGATAATATGACGAAAGAGAATGGTCTCCTCGATGAAGACGGTAATTTGAATCTTATTATCAATGGTGAGAAGATTTCAGGTCTTAAAGCCGATAGTAAGGTTGAGGACATTCTTAATAAAATCAACTCCAGTAAAGCAGGGGTTAAAGCTACTTACATCGAGTCCCAAGGTACTTTTATGCTTATTAGTGCTGAGACCGGTTCAGGTCGGAAGATTGATCTTGGTGCTCCAGATTCTCTAGCCAGTAAGTTATTTGGTGGAGGGGATTCTGCTGATGGTAAAGATGCCGAGATTAGTGTAAGTTACGGTAATGGAGTAATTGTTCCGGTAAAGAGGTCTTCCAATACGTTTGAGTTAGAAGGACTTACGATTACTGTTAATGGTGAATTCGGGTATGTCAAAGATGCGGATGGTAATAGCACAGACAAACTCGATACATCGCAGCAAGTAACGTTTTCAGCGAAAGCTGATGTGGATAAAGCGGTTGAAACTGTGAAATCATTCTTCGAGGACTTCAACAAGTTAGTCTCTGAGGTGCGTACTCAGATTACGACGCGTCCTGACAGCAGCTATGGGCCACTTACCAGTGCTCAAAAGGATGAAATGGATGACACATCTATTGAGAACTGGGAGAAGAAGGCTAAGGCAGGTATTCTGTTTGGCGATGATGTAATGCGTGACTACAGCGGCGCTCTTGAAGGCATTATGGCTAGCTTTCTACGTGCGACTAAATTAGATTATGAAGACTTGAAAGAGATGGGTATTACTTATTCCGAAGATTATCTTGATGGCGGTACTTTAGTGTTTGATGAGTCTAAGTTCAGAACTGCTATGGAAACAGATTCAGATAAGGTCGCTCAGTTTATGGCTGGTGGTAAGAATGGTAACGGTGGATTAGCAGCGGCT
>CAYWRB010000295.1:0-4197 GCA_964460025.1 uncultured Hungatella sp. | reverse complement strand
GTGGAAATTGCGTCAAGTAAAGCATGATGTGTGGGTTACTTTTTTGTGACTGGGTTATAAAAAAGTGCGTACTTTTTCCCTGAAAAATAACCCGATATAATAAAATTGCGAACAGGAAAAAGGAACGCAAAATAAAAAAATGGAGGTAAAAAACTATGGCGCTTTCAAATTTGTCCGGATGGAACAAGATGGCGGCACCTGGTGACTTTTATGATGCCGATCCCAGTGCTGGAAGGAGGTTCCGGGATATGAAGGCAGTCGTTCTTAATGGCGTGACACCTGCAGGGCAGGTTGTATTATCAGAGGCAGAGATTCCGAAAGTAAGGCCGGGATGGGTGCTTATCAAGGTCAGGGCTTTTGGCATGAACCATTCCGAACAGATATTGCGTCTGCATGAGATTGAAGCGGATTATATTCAAAAGCCGGTCATCCCGGGTATCGAGTGCGTAGGGGAGATTGCAGATGCATCAGACAGCGGTTTTTCTGTGGGACAAAGAATCGCGGCTCTGATGGGCGGCATGGGGCGGAGCTTTAACGGCAGCTATGCAGAGTATGCCCTGCTCCCCACTCATCATGTATTTCCGATACGGACAGGGCTTTCCTGGAAAGCGTTTGCCGCCGTGCCGGAGACTTATTTCACGGCATGGGGTTCTCTGTTTGAATGCCTGGACTTAAAGCCTTCGGATACGCTTCTGGTCAGGGGCGGCACCTGTGCGTTAGGCTATGCTGCCGTCCAGATCGCAAAGGCACTGGGGTGCCGGGTGATCGCTACCACCCACAGGCAGGAAAAACTCCCTTTGCTGGCCGGCGTGGATGAGGCAGTACTGGATAACGGGAAGCTGGAAGGGGAGCTGCACGGAGTGACAAAGGCTCTGGAACTGGTGGGGCCAAAGACGCTTTCCGATACGCTTCGGTGCATGGAGAAGGGCGGTATTGTATGTAATACGGGAATCCTTGGCGGAGTTTATGCCCTGAATGATTTTGACCCGATCAAATTCATCCCCAACGGGGTATACCTTACCGGGTTCCACAGCAACTGGCCCACGCAGAAGGTGATGGATGATATTTTTGCATTTATTGACAGAAATAAGCTGAAACCCCGTATCGGGGCAACCTATAGATTTGGAGATATCCGGGAGGCGTGTATGGCCCTGGATGGAGGGAAGGTCAATGGGAAGATCGTAGTAGAGGTGGCCGTATGAGATTGCGGGAAGCTCCGGCAGAGGATCTGAGCCGGAATCCAATGACCATGATCGAAGGCGGGATGGTGCATGAGTAAGAAAGAAGATGGGATTTGTACCCGAGGAAATTAAAAAGCGCTCTATCTGTATCAATGCAGACATTGGAGAGATACTGAAACTATATGGAATAGCGAAATGAATTTCTTTGGCAAGGAAGAAGTTTCCTTTATGTAATTTAAAATGGTTGCAAATAGGATTCTTTTTTTGTAGAATATAATATAGAAAATAGTATGAGTTTTTAGAAGTGCATAGCAAATAATGATTGGAGGCCTTGGTATGGAGAATTTACAAGAAGTATTTGAGAAGATGATTCCAGGTTTTCAGACAATCTTTGGTAATGTACTGGAGCAAATTATTTTATATGGTTCTGTTGCAAGAGGAACACAGACAGCAGAATCAGATGTTGATATAGCAGTAATTGTCAGAAGATATACGGAAGATATGCATGATAAAATGGTCGATCTTACGGTTGATCTGGAATTAGAGTATAATAAGGTATTGTCAGTTCTACTCATTGATTATGATAATTTCAGGGAGTGGGAGGATGTGCTTCCGTTTTATAAAAGTATGAAAAAGGATGGTATTATGTTATGGAGCGCCGCATAGTAGACTTATCAAAATATCGTTTTGACTGCTGCCATGAGGCGTTAGAGGATGCAAAAATTATGTAAAGGAAGGGATTTTCCCAAAAGAAACATCGAAGATAATCCGGTTGGCTTCAGAGAAAAGAGAGTGTGCAGATTATCTTGACTTTTATGTTGCTTCAAAGGATGAGGCCGAGGCACAAATAGAAAGGGCAGAGATTTTTAGTAAGTGGATTGGGGATTATTTAAGAACAAAACATGTCTTATAATGATAAAGAGCCGGTTAGAGATAGCCGACTTTTTCAAAATTTATGTATTTGCCGTCATTTCTTTATAAGATAAGCCCCACGCTTCCATGGAATCAAGAATAGGGCCCATGGATTCACCTAACTCACTCAAGGCATATTCTACTCGTGGAGGGACTTCCGGATATACGGTCCGTGTGATGATCCCATCATCCTCTAAAGAGCGCAGGCTGTCTGTCAACACTTTCTGGCTGATCCCTTCCAGGTCTTTTCTCAATTCATTAAAGCGCCAGGTCCGCAATATCAGTGCCATTCATTATGAGAACTAAGATTTGATTCCCAGGAGGGAAGAGAACATGAAGATAGAAGAGCAACGAATCGAAAATATTGTCATCGGAACAGGAGCGGCAGGTTTCCAGGCAGCATTGCGGCTGTATCAGAATGGGGAGAGAGACCTTGCCATAGTAACAGAAAATGTGAATGCAGGGACTTCCAGAAATACAGGCTCTGACAAGCAGACCTACTATAAGCTGTCTCTTGCCAGCGGTGATCCGGATTCCGTGGCTGCCATGGCTGAGGATCTGTTCGCAGGCCAGTGTGTGGACGGTGATCAGGCGCTTTGTGAGGCCGCTCTGTCATCCCGAAGCTTTTTTCGCCTGACAGAGCTTGGGGTACCCTTTCCCTGTACGGAATACGGTGAATTTATGGGATATAAAACAGACCATGACCGGGGAAGACGTGCCACAAGCGCAGGCCCCTATACTTCAAAGCTTATGACGGAATGTCTGGAGAGAAGCGTAAAAGAGAAGAATATCCGGATTCTGGATCAGATGCAGGTCATCCGCCTTCTGGTAAAGGACAAGGAAATTTACGGTGTCCTGTGCCTGGATAAAAAGGAAAAAGAAGAGGCCGGCTATGTGCTGATCTGGTGCAGGAATGTGATTCTGGCAACAGGAGGTCCGGCAGGGATGTATCATGACAGTGTTTATCCGGTTTCCCAGCTTGGCGCCAGCGGCCTTGCTTTTGAGGCAGGGGCGGCGGGAAAAAACCTGACGGAATGGCAGTTTGGCCTGGCTTCCTTAAATCCCAGATGGAATGTCAGCGGAACTTATATGCAGGTGCTTCCGCGGTTCGTTTCCACCGATCAGAAGGGACAGGAGGAACGGGAGTTTCTCATGGATTTCTTTGAGACGGAAGAAGAAATGTTATCCATGGTATTTTTAAAAGGCTATCAGTGGCCCTTTGATGTAAATAAGATTTTCGGCGGTTCTTCTGTGGTAGACCTTTTGGTCTATCAGGAAACGATTCTGAAAGGAAGAAGGGTATATCTGGATTTCACAAAGAATCCAGGAAACGGTTCCGTTCCCTTTGAAAAACTGTCGCAGGAAGCTTATGATTACTTAAGACAGGCAGGCGCTTTATTTGGCACGCCCATTGACCGGTTAAGGCAGATGAATGAGCCGGCCATCCGCTTTTATGAAGATCATCATGTGGATCTGTATCACGAAAAACTGGAGATTGCCATCTGTGCCCAGCATAATAATGGGGGGCTTTCAACAGATGCTTATTGGGAGACAGAGATATGTGGTCTGTTTGCGGCAGGCGAAGTGTGCGGAAGCCATGGAGTGACCAGGCCGGGGGGAACGGCGCTGAACGCAGGCCAGGTGGGCGCCGTGCGGGCTGCCGAAAAGATTCGTTTAAGAAAGCTGCAGGGAGAGAGTAGGAAGGTTTCTGTTGAGGCCGAGCAGCTTTTAAGGGAAGAGGCCAAGGAGTTCGTAAAACTTCCGGACCAGGCATACGGCAGCCTTGCTCTTAAGGAAATGTGGCAGAAAGCAGCCAGGAGAATGAGCGCCTGCGGAGGGATGATCCGGAACCAGGAAAACCTAGAGTCTGCCTTAAAGGAAACGGAAGCAGAGCTGGGTGGTTTTCTTGGTCTTGTGAAATCTCCCGCAACGGTTCAGCTTCCCATATTTTACCGTCTGCGTGATATGCTGATCTCCCAGAAGGTCTATCTGTTTGCCATGCTGGATTATGCAAAGAGCGGTGGGGGAAGCAGAGGATCCGCCCTTTATACGGATAAAGACGGACGCAGGCCGGACTTAAAGCTGCCAGAGCTTTATCGTTGCA
>CAYWRB010000294.1:0-4200 GCA_964460025.1 uncultured Hungatella sp. | reverse complement strand
TGCCGGTCTATAGGGCTGAGACAAAGGAAGAGGCATGTACTGGGGCGGCAGTGATGGCGGCAGTGGGGCTTAAGTGGTTTTCCGGCGTGGAGGAGGCGGCAGAGGCTATTGCGGGGATACAAAAAGAACCGATATACCCAAAGCCGGAAAACGTAAGATTATATAAGGAAAAAAGAGAACGTTTCCGGCACTTGTATCAAAGATTATATAAGGATTTACAACCGTCTGTTTGACAATGAAACCGGGGTATGTTATGATTACTTTCAGTGATGAAGAGACTGTGAACGGAACGTGCTGTAAAGCCAAAAGAATCAGAGAATAGGAAGTAATTTTCATGAGTCAGCAGAGTAAGTTATCGAATGTAAGAGGAAAGATTTTAATTGTTGATGATTCAGAGATGAATCGTGCTATCCTGTCGGATATGCTGTCCGATGAATTTGACATTGTAGAGGTGGAGAACGGGCTGGAAGCTTCGGCCGTACTGCACAATCATGAGCAGGAGTTTTCTCTTCTGCTTCTGGATATTGTCATGCCTGTGATGGATGGATTTGAATTTTTGGCGGTCATGAATGAGAATGGCTGGATTAAGAGCATCCCTGTGGTGATGATCTCGGCGGAGACGGTGCCTTCTTATGTGGACAGGGCCTATGATTTGGGAGTTCTGGATTATATCAGCCGTCCCTTCGACGAGAGGGTAGTCCGGCGCAGGGTTATGAGTACCATCATGCTTTCGTCCAAACAGAAGGAACTGTCGTATATGGTGGCGGAACAGATGATGGAGAATGAAAAAAACAGCCAGCTTATGGTTGAGATTCTTTCCAATATCGTAGAATTCCGTAACGGGGAAAGCGGTCTTCATGTGCTGCATATCCGCATTCTGACAGAGATGCTTTTAAAGCGGCTTTTAGAGAAGACAGACAAATATGGCATAAGCAAAAGCGATATTTCCATGATCTGCAATGCCTCGGCTCTCCATGATATCGGGAAGATCGCGGTTCCCTCCGCCATCCTCAACAAACCTGGGAAATTGACCAAGGAAGAGTTTGAGGTCATGAAGACTCACGCCGCGGAGGGCGGAGATATGCTGAAGGCTATCCCCTTTAGACAGGATGAGCCGCTGATCAAGATCGCTTATCAGATCTGCAGGTGGCATCATGAACGGTATGACGGAAGGGGATATCCGGACGGGCTTAAAGGAGAGGAGATCCCCATCGCTGCTCAGGTGGTGGCTCTGGCTGATGTCTATGATGCATTGACCAGCAAACGTGTCTATAAGGATGCGTACTCCCATGAGAAGACCGTGGACATGATCCTTAACGGGGAATGCGGAGTTTTTAATCCGTTCCTGCTGGAGTGTTTAAATGATATTTCGGAGCAGCTTAAGGAAGAACTTCACGGCTCATCCGAACACAACAGTGACAGGGAGATTGTAAGCACGGTGGAGCAGATGCTGGACAAAGGGGATCTGGGCATGTCGGGACGTACCCTGAAGCTTTTGGAGCAGGAGCGGACCAAATATAAATTTTATGCGGATATGTCCCACGAGATTCAATTTGAGTATACCCTTACACCGGAGATACTGATCCTTTCCGAGTGGGGAGCCCAGTATCTGAATATGCCGGAAACCATCTATAATCCCAGAGAGGATGCTTTCGGAACCGACGTCTTCAACAAGGAAGACTTTGAAAAGCTTCTTGACAGGCTTAAGAGTACCACTCCCAAGAATCCCAACCTGGAGATGGATTTTGTCCTGAATATCAACGGGCGCAACCAGTGGAGCAAGATTCAGGCCAGGTCCATGTGGACGGATGACGAGGAGCCTCAGTACACAGGGGCTATCGGCAAGATTGTGGACATTCACAAGGAAAGAGAGAAGATGGAGCAGCTGACGGTTATGGCGGATCATGATCCTCTGACCGGGCTTTTAAACCATCGGGCGGCGAAGCGTTACATATCCTCTGTCCTGGATTCGGACAGTGAAAAGAAATATATTCTGCTGTTTTTTGACCTGGATCATTTTAAGCAGGCCAATGACAAGTTCGGCCATCAATTTGGAGACGACGTGCTGCGCCATGTGGCTGACAAGATCAGAAAAAGCACCCGTGGAAGCGATATTGCGGCCCGTATGGGAGGCGATGAATTCCTGATATTCATGAGTTTTAAAGATTCCATAGAGCCACAGGTCAGACGTATTTTTGACAAGATCACTTCCGAGTATGGGGAATTTCCTGTCCGGCTCAGTATGGGGGTAGCCAGTGCACAGGAGTGCGGCGGAGATTATGAGAAGCTGTTTAACATGGCTGATCAGGCCCTTTATGCGGTGAAACGGGCAGGCAGGAATTCCTATAGGATTTATGATTCCGAACTTCCTCCGATTAAGGAGCAATAAGCAGTAAATGAAATCTATCAGTGAAAGGAATGGAAAAATGACAGTAAAAGAGTGCTATGATGCTATGGGCGGAGATTATGAGGACGTGATGAGGCGTTTGAGAACGGATGAGCGGGTGAAGAAGTTCCTGCTTAAGATTTTGGACGATAAGACCTTTGGGCTTCTGACCCAGTCTATGGAGGAGAGGAATATGGATGAGGCTTTCAGGGCTGCCCATACACTGAAGGGCGTATGCCAGAATTTGTCTCTTACAAGACTGTTTGAATCCAGTAATCGGCTGTCAGAACAATTAAGGGGGAATCGGGAATACTCGCCGGAGTTAGAGGAGATGGTGGCAAAGATTAAGGAAGACTATGACCTGAACATTTCATCTATCACAGGATTGAAATAATAAATTAAGAAGCTACTGGGATATACGTAAGTCTGTATGAGTCCCCGCAACGATATAAGGAGCAGAAATGCGGAAATTAAAAATTTGGAATGATAAAGGCTTCAGCAGAACGGAAGGCCTTCTTGTAGGCAGTTTTGTGGGATTGATTATCATGTGCATCATTGTTTTCTTAAGTATTTCAGGAACGATGGAGCAGAAAAGCACGGAAGCCATCAATGAAATCGGTGTGATCTATATGTCGGAGATGAGCAGGCAGCTGAAACAGAAATTCAACGCCATTATTGATCTGCGCCTTTCCCAGGCGAAAGGGATTGTGCGGCGTACACCGGAAGAGACTGCGGAGTATGGGCCGGAGATGCTGGCAGAACTGACTTTGAGCGCCAGTGTCCGAGAGTTTACCTATCTGGCTCTTTGTGATGAGAATGGCGAGTGCGAGACGATCACAGGGGTGCCTGTCCATGCGTATAAGCAGAAAGAATTTCTGGAGATTCTAGGCAATGACGATAAGAAAGTAACCAGCGGTCTTGATGAGAACGGAGAACGTCAGCTGTTGATGGTTGTTCCCGCTTCTTATCCTATGGAAAATGGCAAGACCAGTGTGGCGCTGGCAGCAGGATTTCCCATGGAAGAATTGAACAAAGCCCTTGTCCTTGAGGAAGAGAATGCCCTTGTTTACTCCCACATCATTCAAACAGACGGGGGTTTTGTGGTGAGAAACGGGGAGGCATATCAGAATAGCTATTTTGACAGGATAAGGGAATCCTTCTCGGAATTTAACGGAAAGACCTCGGAAGATTACGTGGAAGAGATAAAAGCTGCCATGGAAAAGGGAGAGGATTATTCCAATATGATCCTGGTAAATGGAGTACACAGCCATGTGTATTGTACCAGTCTTCCTGAGACAGATTGGTTCCTGGTTTCCATTATGCCTTATGGAATCTTGGATGATGCGGTAACCAGGCTGGGAGGGCGGCGGCAGTATGTGATGCTGCTTTCCTGCTGTGCAATCATTGTGGGAATTATGGTCATCTTTGTGATTTATTACAGGATGACGAAACGGCAGATGTCGGAACTTAGTAAGGCAAGGGAGGAAGCAATCCATGCCAACAAGGCAAAGAGTGAATTCCTGTCAAATATGAGCCATGATATCAGGACGCCTATGAATGGGATTGTAGGCATGACAGCCATTGCCATTACCAACATTGATGATCGGGCCCGGGTGAAGGATTGCCTGAAGAAGATTTCATTATCCAGCAAGCATCTGTTAGGATTGATCAATGACGTACTGGATATGTCAAAGATTGAGAATGGCAAGCTGACTTTAAACTACGAGCAGCTTTCCCTGAGAGATACCATGGAAAATATTGTAAATATTGTGCAGCCCCAGGTAAAGGCCAAGAATCTGCATTTTGACATTTTT
>CAYWRB010000293.1:0-4204 GCA_964460025.1 uncultured Hungatella sp. | reverse complement strand
GTTCCAATTGTGAGGCTCCGCCTCACAGGCGTTCCTCCTTCAGAAAGTATACTATGACAAAAAGGAAGCGGCCATATCATGAGGTTAGTAAGTATTGCCAGCGGAAGCAGCGGCAACTGTATCTATGCGTGAACCATGAATACCCATATTCTGGTAGATGCGGGGATCAGCAACAAGCGAATCGAACAAGGGTTAAATGAAATCGGCGTCAAGGGCGGAGAATTAAACGGAATCGTCATTACTCATGAGCATTCGGATCATGTAAAAGGGCTGGGGGTTCTGGCCAGAAAATACGGGATTCCCATCTATGCCACCAAGGAGACACTTGAGGAGATCGGGGAGATGAAGCAGCTGGGAGAATACCCCAGGGAACTGTTTCGACCTGTTTTGCCGGATGTATCCTTTTTTATCGGAGACATGGAGATAAAACCATTTTCCATAGACCATGATGCGGCCAACCCGGTGGCCTATCGGATCCAGAACGACGGAAGATCGGTGGCCGTGGCTACGGATATGGGGCATTTTGATCAGTATATCATTGAACATCTTCAGGGACTTGATGCCATTCTTTTGGAGTCTAACCATGATGTGCGGATGCTGGAGACAGGGCCTTATCCATATTACTTAAAACGGCGTATCCTAAGCGATCACGGGCATCTGTCCAATGACAATGCGGGGCGTCTGTTAAATCATATTCTGAATGACAATCTGAAACATATTCTTTTAGGACATTTGAGTAAGGAAAATAATTATGAGGAGCTGGCGTTTGAGACCGTAAGGCTGGAGATAGATCAGGGAGATCACGGATATAAAGCTTCCGATTTTTCCATATCGGTAGCCAAAAGGGAATTTATGTCGGAGATCATCACCATATGACAGGAGTAAGAGATCTGGCCATGGGAACAGGCAGCAGAAACAGGGTACATAAAAAGGAGATCAGATATGAATAAAATTATTATTACGGTAGTGGGAAAAGATACGGTGGGAATCATTGCGAAAGTGTGTACCTATCTGGCGGAGAACCAGGTAAATATCCTGGACATTTCTCAGACCATTGTCCAGGAGTTTTTCAACATGATGATGATCGTGGACATGGACCGGTCCCTTCGGCCCTTTGAGACGATTTCCTCAGACTTAGAGAAGCTGGGAGAGGAGATCGGCGTCCGCATCAAGTGCCAGCGAGAAGAGATTTTCACGAAGATGCACAGAATCTGAGAGGGGGAAGGTGACGATTTATGTTAAATATGTTTGAAGTCATTGAGACCAACAATATGATCGAGCACGAGATGCTGGATGTCCGCACCATCACCATGGGCATCAGCCTTTTGGACTGCTGTGACAGTGACCTCTCTTCCTTAAACGAGAAGATTTACAACAAGATTACCTCTACGGCCAGGAATCTGGTTTCTACGGGGGAGGCGATTGCCAGGGATTTTGGAGTCCCCATTGTCAATAAAAGAATTTCAGTGACTCCCATTGCATTGGTGGGAGGCTGTGCCTGCCGGACGCCGGAGGATTTTACGGCCATTGCCATGACATTGGACAAGGCGGCCAAGGAGACAGGGGTAAATTTCCTGGGAGGATATTCCGCGCTGGTGAGCAAGGGCATGACCAGGGCAGATGAGAATCTGATCCGTTCCATTCCAAGGGCACTGGCCCAGACGGAACGGGTATGCAGTTCGGTCAATGTAGGTTCAACCAGAACTGGACTGAATATGGATGCGGTAAGGCTCATGGGAGAGATTGTAAAGGAGACGGCAAAGGCGACGAAAGATCAGGATTCCTTGGGATGTGCCAAGCTGGTGGTATTCTGCAATGCGCCGGATGACAATCCCTTTATGGCAGGGGCATTTCACGGTGTTACGGAAGAGGATGCTGTCATCAATGTAGGAGTAAGCGGACCGGGTGTGGTGAGAGAGGCCCTTAAGCAGGCCAGGGGAGAGAATTTTGAGGTTTTGTGCGAGACCATCAAGAAGACGGCATTTAAGATCACCCGGGTAGGGCAGCTGGTGGCCCAGGAGGCATCCAGACGTCTGGGCGTGCCCTTTGGAATCATTGATCTTTCTCTGGCACCGACTCCCGCAGTGGGGGACAGCGTAGCTGAGATTCTGGAGGAGATCGGCCTGGAACAGGTAGGAGCGCCGGGAACCACGGCGGCCCTTGCCATGCTTAATGACCAGGTGAAGAAGGGTGGCGTCATGGCCTCTTCCTATGTAGGCGGCTTAAGCGGCGCCTTTATTCCGGTCAGCGAGGATCAGGGGATGATCGACGCAGTCTCCATGGGAGCATTGACACTGGAGAAGCTGGAGGCTATGACCTGCGTATGTTCCGTAGGACTGGATATGATCGCGATTCCCGGTGACACCACACCCAGCACCATATCCGGGATCATTGCGGACGAGGCAGCCATCGGCATGATCAATCAGAAGACCACGGCAGTCCGGGTGATTCCGGTGATCGGAAAGACGGTGGGAGACACCGTGGAATTCGGCGGCCTTTTAGGATATGCGCCGATTATGCCGGTGAACCAGTATTCCTGTGAGAAGTTTGTGACCCGGGGAGGAAGAATACCGGCGCCTATACACAGTTTTAAAAATTAGGGAAAAGCAGGCATGCCCGCTTGGTTCGCTGCTGGCGGAAATAAAGGAGAGGAATGGAACGGATACAGGGATTTTTGAATGAGCAGCTGCATCAGATAGTCCTGAGCAATTCCAGAAGAAAGGAAGAGGTTTCCAAAGTAAAGGTGAGACCTCTTCTTTTCCGTGGAAATTTGATGTTTCAGGCAGAGGAATTCAGGGGAAATCAGGTCTTTCACAGGAATATGGATCAGGAGGAGACAAAACGTTATCTCTGTGACGGGCTGGAGCATACGTTTCGGCAGATGGAGGTTGTATCGTCTCTTGGAACCATGCAGGTTCTTGTCAGCAAATCCGGGAAAATGACCGTAAAGGTGAAGGAAGTCCGGGAAGACGGGAAGAACCGGGAACGGCTTTCCAAACAGCTGCCGAAGATGACGGCTTTGGAGCACAATCGAAAGAAGCAGTATATTCTGGAGGAGGGGAAAGGGGTTCCCTTCCTCAGGGATCTGGGCGTCATGACCGAAGAAGGGAAAATCGTGCGTTCCAGGTACGATAAATTCCGGCAGATCAACCGTTTTCTGGAGTTTGTGGAAGATATCCTTCCCAGGCTGCCTAAAGACCGGGAAGTAAGCATCCTTGATTTCGGGTGCGGCAAATCCTACCTTACCTTTGCCATGTATTATTATTTAAAAGAATTAAAAGGATATGACATTCGGATCACCGGATTGGATTTGAAGGAGGATGTGATCCAGCACTGCAGCCAGCTGGCCGTAAAGTATGGGTTTGAGAAGCTTAGGTTTTTATGCGGAGATATCGCTTCCTACAAGGATGTGGATCAAGTGGACATGGTGGTGACTCTCCATGCCTGTGACACGGCTACGGATTACGCCCTGGCCAAGGCTATCAGCTGGGGGGCTCTGGTAATCCTGTCAGTCCCATGCTGTCAGCATGAGTTAAACCGGCAGATGAAGAGTACGCTGCTTAAGCCGGCATTTCAATATGGGCTGATCAAGGAGAGGATGGCGGCACTTTACACGGATGCCATCAGAGCCCAGGTTTTGGAGAACCATGGATACCGCACCCAGATTCTGGAATTTATTGATATGGAGCATACGCCGAAGAATATTTTAATTCGTGCGGTGAAGGAAGGAAAAGGTGCGGACAACAAAAAAGAGCTTCAGGAGATGATGGAATTTCTTCATGTGAAGAGTACGCTGGTAGAGGAGGCAGGGATTGATTAGGCGAATGGACAGGTTGTAACAGAATGAAAATTTTGGCATAACTTATGATAAGACGAAAGATTAATTGAAATAATTTATTTATTTTGACGAATATCTTGCTATCAAAGGAAAAATGTGTTAAAATATAATCAATCTTTAAATTGACAAACAATTCAATTTTGTGCTGTACTTATTCGGTTATCAAGAACAACAACAGATTTAAAAGCGATTTTAGAAAGCAGAGGCATAATATGGGAAAATTAAGCTTAGTAGGTTGCTTGATCGTAATGGGATGTATGTTAGTTGGATGCAGTGAGAACAGAAATCTGGGAAATCAGGTGGTTTCGGCACAGAAGAAGGATAATCTGGGAAATATCGGAAAGATTCTAAGAACAGCGGATCATG
>CAYWRB010000292.1:0-4226 GCA_964460025.1 uncultured Hungatella sp. | reverse complement strand
ATGGGCGGAAGCCTGTGCCACTATATCATGATGTACCAGTTTGTTGCATAATCCCTTATAACAGGAAACGGCCCTAAACCAGAATTGTTTAAGGGCCGTTGTTTTCTATCCTTCTATACCGGAGGCTCGCCTTCCGCTTTTTCCTCTCCGCGATTATTGATCACATCATCTCTATCCTTCTTGGAGGAACTGCCGGTACTCCACACAGAATTCTCCGTGCCGATCTGTCCGAAGCTTCCCGTATCCTCGTCCTCAAACAGGGGACGCAATTCTCCGTTGTCCTCCCGCTCATCCTTGGGTATATACTTTTTAAATACCGCATCCAGAAAATAGGAATTGATAAAGGCAATCAATGCAAACCCGAAAAGCATCAGCTGAGGAATCAGGGTCAGCGTCAGGAAAATCAGCCCCACATCAATGGCTACCATAGCTATGGTATGGAAAATATGGCGGATAGACATAAAAAACGCGTTGAAAATCGTCTTTTTCACCGTATTGTAAAAACGGCTCTGCAGCGGAAACACATAGGTAATCATAGCCGTCCAGATCACCAGCATCGCCAGAAATATAGTAACCAATGCAGTCCGCCACATAGACGGGGTGGTAAATACGGTGGCCATAAAATACAAATCAAATCCCAGAACCAAACCAATCACAAGGAAAATCATCCAGATGCCCGTAGCCTGCTTAAAGTTCTCCTTAAAGGATTTAAAAAAAGACCGGATGGTGTATCCGTCGTCATCGCGAACCAGTCTCAGGGTCACATAGTACAATGCCGTGGTGGAAGCTCCGATGGTTACAATGGGAATGCAGCACAGAAACCACAGGATATGTACAATCAGCAAATCCCAGAACTTACCGATAAAGCGCCATATAGGGTTGTCATAATTAAATAAGCCTGAAAGCATAGAAAAACCTCTTTTCTTAAGTTTAGGTTGTATCTTACTTATTATATCGGAAGAACAGGAAAAAATCAATTTATCCGGCAGATTTCATAGAAAATTAATAATATAAAAAATTGAAAACCTTGTCATAATGTGATAGAATGCGCTTATGCGTTTACCAATCTGCATGAGAATGGAGAGATTACATGTCTTTAAAGGAAGAACTAAAGAACGAAGCCGCCGTAGAACGGGAAAAACTGAAAAACATGTCCTTTCAGGATAAACTCTGGTATATCTGGGAGTATTACAAGTTCCATATTGCTGTTGTCCTAGGCATTATTCTGGTGTTCTGTATCATCGGAACTTCCATATACAACAGCACCATAGAGAATTCCCTCTACTGTGTCATTATCAATAATCAGTCCAACGGAGAACTGAACTATGAGGTTCTCACCCAGGACTTCCATGATCATATGGGATTTGGGAAAAAACAGGAGGTGAACGTCGAGTCCGTATATATCACCTACGGCGATGTGGTGTCTGAGTTCAGCTATGCTTCCATGGCGAAAATTTCTGCCATGATTGCCAGCAAGGAGCTGGACATCCTGATTACCGACCAGGAAAATTTCGACCGCTATTCCACCATGAACGGGTATGTGGATTTGGAGCAGGTGCTTCCGGAAGATCTTTTAGAGCTTCTTGGCGACCGTCTCTGCTACGGAACCACAGAAGAAGGGGTAACCGCTGCCTTTGCCGTGGACATCAGCGGAACGGATTTCACAGCGAACATGGGGATTTCTCTGGAACCGGCGTACTGCGGATTTATCACCAACAGTCAGAACAGAGATACAGCCATCGCACTGCTCCGCTACATTTTTCAGCAATAACAGAAAAACCACAGGATTCTGCCACACCAATCGATGCCTTGTTGGAGGCATCGATTTTTACATAGATGCAGACAGGCGTCTCTGCCTTTTCCTTTACCAGCTCCACAATGTTCTTCAGAGCCTCTGAGGCATAACCCCTGCGGCGATAGGGCCGGAATATATGGTATCCGATTTCCACATAGAAATGGTCCTCCCGCTTCTCTTCTGCAGGCAAATCCGATTTTCCATCCGCCTTTTCCTCCGGAGGCAAATGGGGAGACCGATCCGGCTTTTCATTTGGCTCCCATGGCTTTTTTCCATAGCTGGTCCGGACAATCCCGGCCTTGCCCGCCAGATTTCCCGTCTCTTTTTCCACCAAGGCCCAAAGGCCGTATTCATAGAAGCCATACTGGCAGCGGATATACCGTGAAAGCTTCTCCTGAGTATAAAAGATGGCGTCTTCCTCCGTATCCGTCTCTTCTTTCGGTACCTCTCCTGCATCCACCTCCTGAAACTCCCGGATCAGCAGATGCCTGGTCTCCCCTATCTGCCATGGCAGCCCCAAGTACCTCCTTACCACCTGTTCCAAGTATAGGGCATCCAAATCCTCCAAAGACTCTGCCACATAGGAAGCGGGCCACAGATCCATGTCTTCTCTGCTCCGTAACCCAATGAAGGCCCTGCCGGCCGCTTTCGCAGCCAGAAGAGCCTCCTTCTCATCCGATATGACAACCGTATAAACCGTTCCTTGGATGATAACTTCTCTTTCCTCCGTCATAGAATCCCTCAAAATACCACCTTGCAAATATCTCCCTGTCTCAGCACTTCTCCGGTTCCGGATATTCTTCCCCAAAGGTATCCACAGTCACCGCCTTGATCTTCTGCTCCTTCATGGGGCGGTCGCTGTAGTCGGTTCTCACATCCGCAATCTTGTTTACCACATCCATCCCCTCTATCACTTTTCCAAAAGCGGCATAAGCACCGTCTAAATGAACAGCATCCTTATGCATGATAAAAAACTGAGACCCTGCGGAATCCGGATCCATGGCTCTCGCCATGGAAAGCACGCCCTCCGTATGTTTTAATGCGTTATCAAAGCCATTCTGGGAAAACTCTCCTTTGATAGAATACCCCGGGCCTCCCATACCCGTTCCGTCCGGGCATCCGCCCTGAATCATAAAACCGTTGATCACACGGTGGAAGATCAGTCCGTCATAGAACCCGCTTTTTACCAGACTGATAAAATTATTAACCGTGTTGGGAGCCGTCTCCGGATACAGCTCCGCCTGAATCTTATCCCCATTCATCATTTCAATGGTAACCACTGGATGTTTCATTGCAAAAATCTCCTTTGCTTTTTCATAGTTTAGAGATATTTTACCAAAACAGAGAGTTGTTGTCCACTGTTTTTCTTATATGGAAGGAGAAGGCTGTCACTCCGGAGTTACGGAAGAAGCTCAAATTCCACACAAATATTCGCTGTCACCTTCATCTGTCCCGGCATCACTCCCATATCTGCCGCTCCTGCTGCTTCTGCCACTGCCCCATCCATCATTTTGCTGCTTCTCTGATTGATTCCGGAGGAAGCATATCTTCCATACTGCCCATCATTATATTCTTCCACCTTAAGAACCTTTCCCACCTGTCTTCCGTCTGCCTCCGCTATGGCCTCCGCCTTTCCTCTTGCCATATCCACAGCCTTTTTTAGTGCTTCTTCATAAGCCTGATCATAGGTACTGGAAAAATATGTGACATCCTGAATCTCGTTGGCTCCGCTTTCCACAGTCTTAGACAGAAGGCCGCCCACGTCGTCTATAGGCACATCCGTCACTGTCACCTGAGTATTCATCTCATAACCGATCAGCTTCTGTGTATTGCCGCTCCAGTCATATCTGGGGTTCAGAGAAAAGCCTGTGGTTTTTATGGACTCGTCCCCATACCCCTGTTCCTTCAAAAATGCCAGAACCTTATTAAGCGCCTCCGTATTCTTCTGCTGGCATGCGGAAGCATCCGCATCCTCCGTGGTGATTCCATAAGTAATTTCCGCCATATCAGGACTCACCTTTACGCTGTCACTGCTGTTTATGGTGACCTTTCCCTGGTCCCCCGCCTCCACATTTTCAACCCGTATCACCCCCGGCACATTGGTGCTCACCTGAGGCGTACATGCGGTAAGAACTGCTGCCAAACCGGCACATCCCACTGCTAAACCATACATTTTTTTCATAATCATTCTCCTTCTTTTTTAACTTTTGACATGTTTCATTCCTGTCTTTCCATTGAGTATAACAGAGAACTATTAGTTTGCCATATCTTTTCTCTTAATGTTTCGTAACGAATTTCTTCCATTTTACAGAATATTTTCTGACAGATTTTGGGATTTTCACAAGTAGACAAACCCAGGCCATACTGATATAATTATGAAAGTGTGAAAAGGTATTTTGACGCTCATGATACACGGTTTTCTCTGCGCTCC
>CAYWRB010000291.1:0-4228 GCA_964460025.1 uncultured Hungatella sp. | reverse complement strand
TAACTCCGTATCCATGTTACGCCCCCTATAAATAATGCGGATAACAGTAATAATTCCTTTTTCGCGTTTTCCGGTGCAAGCAGTATGAATGCAATATATTCATAAATACCACGTAAATCTGCCTCTGCCTGAATTGAAAATTCTATCTCATAATTCATATTCCGTAGTCCTTATGAATATCAGAAATACTTTATTAACAGGCTTTGTATTCCCTTCCAACATATTTACATACCCTTTTTCCAATTCTTCACCAAGCTGTTCTTCATTGAGTTCTGCCATACTTAAAGGTTGCGTTGCCGGAAGCTTTACTTCAAATGGAAGCCCTCTTTGTAGTATGATTTGCTTATAAAACATGTTAATTGCATTAGAAACAGGAATTCCTAATGAAGACAGGATACGTTCTGCCTGTTCTTTAATATCAGGTTCAATCCGTGCATATAAATTTGCAGTTTTTGTAGCCATATGATGACTCCTTTCAAAAGTTTATATATATATTATAAATATTTGTCCATACAAAAGCAATACATTTTGAAAGTTAATAAATATTTAATGAACAAATTTTTTCCATATCATGCAAATCATAACTTTATGTTATGATTTGTTTTTTTACTTTGGAGAAATTGCTGTAAAGAAAACCATAAAAATTGTATAAATTGGCTAAAATAATAACTTCCCATTCTAAAAAATGAATAATACATAACATTTTACTCATGATTTTTTTTCTGATATAACTATATACAGAAGTTATGAGCGCGCTTTAACGGAACAAAGAGATTTAAAATACCAGGAGGTAATGTATGAGTATAACAGGATATGCTATATTGGGATTTACCATGATGCTGCTGTTAACGGTTGTTCTTGTATGGGGAAAGTTTACACCATCCATTCCCATGATTGTGATTCCGATTATTTTTGCGCTGCTTATGAGACCAAGCATCAGTGATTTATCCGACTGGGTTACGGCCGGACTGAGAGGACAGGTAGCCAATGCGGCTATGTTCACCTTTGCTATTATTTTCTTCGGCGTTATGATGGATGCCGGAGTATTTGACAGGATTGTAGGCAAAATGATGCTGGGAGCCAAAAATGTTACGGCGGTGTGTATTTTAACGGTTCTGGCAACTATCGTAGGCCATTCTGACGGTTCGGGAGCCACCACGTATCTGATTGTGATTCCTCCGTTTCTGATGATTTATAAGAAACTAAAAATGAGGCCTCTGGTTTTAATGTGCCTGGTAAGCCTTACGGCAGGCGTTATGAACTGCCTTCCCTGGGGGGCCCCTGCGGGCGTCTGGCAGCAGGTTTTGAGGTATCGGCAGTGGACATTCTTATGACACAGCTGCCCGGATTGATTATCGGTATCGTGTGCTGTATAGCCATTGCTTTGTATTATGCAAAGCAGGAAAAGAAGAGAGGCGCAGGACTTCCGGAAGGATTGAAGCCCTCTGAACTTTTCAGCGAGGCAGATAAGACAGAGGAGGAGAAAGTTCTTTTAAGGCCCAGGCTGTTTGCATTTAATGTATTTTTGATTATCGCCGTAGTTGTGGCAATGTTTGTATCAGGCCTTCCTACTTATCTTTGCTTTATGGTAGTGGCGGCAGTAGGATTAATCGTAAATTATCCGGGAGCAAAAATGCAGAATGAGCGTCTGAAAAGCTATGCTCCAACGGTTCTGACGATGGTAAGTGTGTTGTTTGCCTCCGGTATCTTTACAGGAATCTTAAATAACAGCCCTATGAAAGATGCCATGGTACAGGCCGTATCCAACATTTTGTCCGGAAGTGCGGCGGCACATATCAATACCCTTATGGGATTTTTGTGGGGGCCATTAAGCGCTATGGGATTGAACCATGAGGCATGTGCATATACCATCGTTCCGATGCTTCAATCAATAGCGGCAGATTATGTAACCCCGCTTCAGGCAGCAGCCAGCTATCTGATGACCTTTGTCCCTCAGGTGTTCGTAAACCCTGGTACGGCGGCTATGTATATAGGACTTGGACTTGCAGGGCTTGAATTCAAAGACCACTGGAAATTTACATTCAAATGGGCAATGCTGATTTGTACCTTAAGCTTTGCCGGCTCCATCTTGTTAGGTGCGATTCCGTTCTAACTATGAGATGGGAGACTGTTCCCTCTATTCAGCAATGATGATTTCTTTTATAATAAAAATAGGGTATTTTTGTAGAAAGGAGAAGGAAAGTCCATGTCTGATTTGAGGGAACAGAAATATATTGTTGAAATTGCTAAGGTTCAAGGGATTGCAAAGGCGGCTGAAAATCTGTTTATTTCTCAGCCCGCTCTTAGCAAATTCCTGAGCCGGACAGAAGAAATGTACGGCATCCAGTTTTTTGAACGCGTGGGCAAAAAATTGATTCCTACCTATGCAGGGGAACAGTATCTGAAATATGCGAAGCAGATTATAGAGCTGGATAAGAATTTTCAGGACCAGATTGCGGATATAAAGACTATGAAAAGCGGATTTCTGGCTGTAGGTTCGACTCCGGGGCGGGGAAGGAATTTGTTTCCTCAGATTCTTCCGGAGTTTTACAAAAAGTATCCTAAGTTTGAACTTCGAATCTATCAGGAGACGGCAAACCGCCTGGAAGAAATGCTGTTGGACGGAGAGCTTCAGGTTGTATTGATGGCAGGCGGAGAAGAGTACCGAAGCATGAAGGATTTTCATGTGGAGGAGATTTCTTCAGAGGAAATCTGCCTTGTGGCTTCAAAGGAAAAACACTTGAAAGGAGTCTACAAGTATGGGTTTGAGCATCCATGGCTGGATATCCGGCAGATGGGAAAGGAATTGTTTCTTGTACTGAATAAAGGTTCCAGGCTGCGGACAGTGACGGAAAAAGTTTTCAGAGATTACGGAATATCGCCGAAAATCGTGGAGTTTTCATCCATTGACACCATTTGGGAGGTAGTCTCTAAAAATTTTGGGGTTGCATTGGCTTCGGATTTTCAGTCACCTACTGATGCAGAAGTGGATTTATTTTCCATTGGCACAAAGCCGGTTACCTGGAAATTTATTGCAGTTACAAGGGTAGGAGGGTATATATCTGTGCCGGTTCAGGATATTATTGATATCACCAAGAAAATATATGGAAATCAAAAACCTGAAGGGAAAATAGGAAAGACAGATAATGAATGGGAATTGTGAAAAAAAGACTATAAAGGAGAGTGCAAAACTTCTGGCAGATACGGTGATTCCTGAAAATGTTATCAAAGAAAAGACCAGGGGAGGAAAAATATTACGAGTTGTTTCAAAGAAAGCGGAATCAGGAACGGAATATCTGGAGATGGATGGAGTCATCTATCCTGTGGATGTCAATGCACCAGATATTCAGTGGAAGATTCTGCTTCCGTATCAGTGGAATTTGAGAAGCGTCCAGGTAGGCGGCGGCGCCAATAACGGGAGGATTCCTGTTTTGGATAAAAATCTTATTATGTCCAAATACTGTCCCATTGAGCAGGGATATGTGGTTTTTGGAGATGATTCGGGACATCAGTCGGAGGACCCGATGTCTGCGGAATTTGCGGACAATGAGGAGGCACTTCAGAACTATATCCGCCTTCACCTGATAAAAGTAAATGATGTCATGCATTTTGTGGTAAATGCCTGTTATGGAAGGGATGCGGAGAAGACCTATTTTGCAGGCGGTTCTGCCGGAGGAAGAGAGGCTTTGGAATGTGCCACTACATATGGGAAATATTATGACGGCATTTTTTGCGGCGACCCGGCATCGAATTTTGTGCTTCTGCGCATGTGGGGCGCACTGCTGTCCAAGGCAGTGTATGACAGCTATGATGAGAAGGAATATCCGTATTCCGACGGGTTTATCAGCGAGGAGACGGTTGCCGCCATTCAGAAAGAGGCTGTTGAGCTATATGATGAGCTGGACGGGGTGAAGGATGGAATTATCGCCAATATCTATGAAGCCCGCATGAACAGGGAATCATTTGCGAAGCATATAAAGGAAAAGTATCATCTTACGAATGCCCAGATGAATACCATCAAAATTTATGAAGAGGGATTTTCACTGGATTACGCCATGGCCAGCGGGGTTCGTGAGTATCAGGGGTGCTGCGCACTGGAGGGCGGTCTTATGGATTTGGGGCCTGACCCGATTCCCAGAGAGCCATTGGATACCAGATACAATGTGCATCACGGTGACAGGGCGGATGGCATGTTTAAATATTTTATCACCAAGGATAAAACTTGGAA
>CAYWRB010000290.1:0-4258 GCA_964460025.1 uncultured Hungatella sp. | reverse complement strand
CCTGAACATTGCAGAAGGAAGCCTTTCCCATAACTCTTTTGGACATCATACGTCCGGCAATGGATACTTCCTTTCCCTCCCACAGCTCATACTGTTCTTTTACATCAGCGCTATGGACTGTCACATCATATTTTGTAATCTTAAAAGGGTCTTTTCCTGCTGCCTGCAGTTCTGCCAACTTCTCACGCCGAACCTTTATCAGCTGATTCAATTCCTCCTGAGTCTGTACATGATTCTCTGAATGGGTCTGGGTCTGCTCTGCCACGGTTTTCTCTCCTTTTCACCAATTAGTAGGTAATGGCAAGCGCCCTTTTCTGGCACCTGCCAAGCCGAATGTACCAAAACATGTATCTATGATACTCTCTGAATCTCCAGCACCTTATATTGAATAACCCCTACCTGAGTCTCCACATCGACGATGTCGCCTACTTTTCTGCCAAGCAGTGCCTGGCCTACAGGGGATTCATTGGAAATTTTATTCTGAAGGCTGTTGGCTTCCGTGGAACCGACAATACGGAATTCCATCTCTTCATTCTCGTCAATCTCGAAGACTTTCACCTTACAGCCTACGTTAATCTTCTCTAAATCGATCTCATCCTCTACAACAACTTCCGCATTCTTTAACAGTTTCTCCAGTTCCTCGATGCGCAGCTCGATATCTCTCTGCTCGTCTTTTGCCGCATCGTACTCCGCATTCTCAGACAGGTCTCCCTGCTCTCTGGCTTCTTTAATCTTCTGGGCAACCTCTTTTCTGCGGAACACCTTTAGATTCTGAAGTTCATCTTCATACTGTTTCAGTCCTGCATACGTTAAAATGTTCTTCTTCTCTGCCATAATACCTGTTACCTTCCTTTTACCTTCCTGAATATCATATTCCTTATGACGTTTTCTGCGCCGAATTTCGCCGCGTGTAAACGCAGAATCTTCCTCTACAGCTTTTGTTCATGACATTATATCCTAAACACATGTCATTGTCAAGAATGGGAAAAACTATATCCGCTCCTCAACCAGCCTCCTAAAATCATCCCACGTCTCCACCAGATTCACATCATTTCTAAGACTCGATGAATGAGGCAGTCCGGCCGTATACCAGGCCAAATGCTTACGCATCTCTCTGATTCCGGAATATTCTCCTTTATATTGAATCTGAAGCCTGCCATGTCGCAGAATCGTCTTCCTCAGTTCTTCCCTGTCCGGAGGAGGCAGAACATCTCCTGTCCGAAGATACTGAAGTATCCTGGAAAAAATCCAGGGATTTCCCTTTGCTCCTCTGGCTACCATGACTCCGTCACAGCCGGTCTCCTCCATCATGGCTTTTGCATCCTGAGGAGTGAAAATATCTCCGTTCCCGATAACGGGAATCTTTACCGCCTCTTTCACCTGCCTTATGACGTCCCAGTCCGCCTTCCCGGAGTAAAACTGCTCCCTGGTGCGCCCATGAACCGCCACTGCGGATACCCCGCAGCCTTCCGCAATTCTGGCAATCTCTACCGCATTCACATGACCGTCGTCAAATCCTTTTCTTATCTTTATGGTTACCGGCTTTTTCACCTGCTTTATGAGGGCTGTCAAAATCGCCTCCACCAGTCTGGGATCCTTCATGAGAGCAGATCCTTCGTTGTTATTAACTACCTTAGGCACCGGACATCCCATATTGATATCAATGCATGCATAAGGCCCGTCCTCCACCTGTGCTGCCATGGCACTGACAATCTTCGGATCTGATCCAAACAGCTGGAGAACCACCGGCCCTTCCTGCTCTCCCACCTCCATAAGGGGAATCGTATTCCGATTCTTATATAAGATTGCCTTGGCACTGACCATCTCCGTGTACATCAGACCACAGCCCTGCTCCTTGCACATGAGCCTGAACGGCAGATCCGTCACCCCAGCCATAGGCGCCAGAATCACCGGATTCTCCACTTCAACATTTCCTATGACAAGCCTTTTTTTCATCCGTCCTCTCTCTTTCTGTGTCCTTCCGCTTTCCTCCTGTGCCCGTCTGCTTTCTTTCTGTGCCCGCCTGCTTTCCTTCCGTGTCCATCTGCTTTCTTTCTGTGCCCGCCTGCTTTCCTTCCGTGTCCATCTGCTTTCTTTCTGTGCCCGCCTGCTTTCCTTCCGTGTCCATCTGTCTTCCTTCCACGGCCGCCGTCCCTGCCGCGCCGATTCAGATCCCTTCTATCTTCTCTCCTAAAAACACCACCTTGTAAAACAATTCTAGGGATTCTAAAAGTTCTCTTTTTTCCAATTGATACTGCTTAATCTTAAGCGCGCTTCCGATTTCATCAAATAAATAGTCCCCATCTGCTGCGGATACCTGAAATTCCAGATTACCCTCCTGATCAAACTCCATCGTCAGGATTCCACCCACATCCTCTGTGTACAGCACACACATAATCTGAAGCTCCTGACGGATTGCCTCAGGCAAGGCTTTAAACTGTTGGTTAAAATAATACTTCTGCTCGTAAGAATTGGCCCCGCAGAGAACCACCCTCTCTCCCATAACCATTTCCTTTCCAATCTACCTTATGCACCATATCCTTCCGGTATTCCTGCCTGTCCGCCCATACCTTCCCCAGCTGCAAAAAGAGAAGGCTCTGCTTTTTTCAGAACCCTCTCGCCCTTTTCTTCTCTAAACCGCCACCACCCTCTGGCAGGCAGAAATGACAGCCAGCCTTTCTTTCCACTATCTGGTCAGCAGCTTGCTGATATCGTACTGATCCTGTGGAATATCTTTCTTCATGGCCAACGCTTCCTGAATATCGAAATCCGTATATTCTCCGTTCTTGTAAGCCACCACCCGGTTGCTCTTGCCTTCTGCCAAAAGCTCCACTGCCTTAGCACCCATGATGGAAGCGTACACTCTATCCTTACAGGTAGGAATGCCTCCTCTCTGCATGTGTCCCAGTATGGTAGCCCTGGTCTCAATCCCGGTAGCCGCCTCGATTCTTCTGGCCATAGAAGCGGAATGCCCGATTCCCTCCGCATTGATGATGATATGGTGCTTCTTTCCAATCTTCCTGTTCTCGATAATATGATTGATCAGAATCTGCTCATCCCCATCATACCGCTCCGGAAGCAGAATGTCTTCCGCGCCGTTGGCAAAACCGCACCACAAGGCGATATATCCTGCATGACGTCCCATAACCTCGATGATACTGCACCGCTCATGGGAGGTGGAGGTATCTCTTACCTTATCGATGGCTTCCATGGCCGTATTCACTGCGGTATCAAAGCCGATGGTATAGTCCGTACATGCGATGTCCAGATCGATGGTTCCGGGAAGTCCGATGGTATTCACCCCCAGAGCCGACAGCTTCCCGGCTCCGCGGAAAGAGCCGTCTCCTCCGATCACTACGATACCGTCGATTCCATGCTTTCTGCAAACCTCGGCACCTTTTTTCTGGCCTTCCGGAGTAGTGAATTCCATACATCTTGCCGTGTACAGAATCGTACCTCCTCTATGAATAATATCGGACACGCTGCTGGACTGCATATCCACAATCTCTTCCTGCAGAAGCCCTGCGTACCCTCTCATAATCCCCTTTACTTTCATACCTCTGTTAATTGCACTTCGTACTACGGCACGGATGGCAGCATTCATACCTGGAGCATCTCCACCACTTGTCAATACACCGATTGTCTTAATCTTATTTGCCATCTTAAAACCTCCTGAATGTAAGAGTTTGTTCGTGAATATTTTAATGCATTTTTCCAATACTTTCAATACCTTTTTGCATGACCTTGACATTTTTCTCACCAAGCACCGGATACAGTGCGTTTAAAAGGTCCTGGTCACAGGATACCTTCCAATTGGCCGGAAGGATTTTCCTGGCCCTCTCTGCCGCCAGATAGATTCCCACGCTGTCCGGCCCCTCATATTCCTTCAGGCACTCCATGACTCTGCCTATGGATTTGTCATAGGCGCCCTTGTCCGGAAACTGCAGCCACAGCTGTCTGGGCAGGCTCTCAAAAGGGATAATCTGTTCGCAGACCAGCTTGCCCACCGGATCCTCGCCGATGGAGACTCTGCCGCGGATAAACAGCTTTCTCTCTTCCATAAGCACATCCCGGTTCTTCTCATAATCCTTGGGAAAGATGAGGACCTCCACCGTCCCCACCAGATCCTCCAAGGTGATAAATGCCATCATCTGGCCTGTTCTGGTGGCCTTCACGGTCTTTCCCGTCACCATCCCTCCGATGGTAACTCTGGAATTGTCCTCCGCCTTAGCCTCATCCGTCTCCTCGTTGACGACAA
>CAYWRB010000289.1:1551-4264 GCA_964460025.1 uncultured Hungatella sp. | reverse complement strand
AGCAAGTATGACAGGATGTGGTTCTTCTCAATCCCAGAGCGGGGAGGCGAAAACAGAGGCCGCCAAGGACAGTGGGACCCAGGCGGATTCTAAGGCCGCAAAAGAGGATTCCGGTTCTGACAAGGAACCGGTGGTGCTGGATATGATGTGGTGGACAGACGGAAGTGAGACGGTTGTGATGCAGGAACTGATCGAGGAATATGAAAGTCTGAATCCCAATGTCACCATCAATCTGCAGGAGATTGCATTTGAGGATCTGACAACCAAGCTTCAGATGGCCATTGCAGGAGGGGAGGCGCCGGCCTTGTCCCGCTGTGTGGAGACAACCATCAGCCAGCTTAACGGTGCGATGATTGATTTTGCAGACTATGTGGACGGTGAGGAATTGAAATCCCAGTATCTGTCTTCCGTAGACTATTTATATATGTCCGGTGACAAAATCTGCGCCATTCCCACTGAGGTGACGGCCAATGGAATGGTTTACAATAAGACGGCATTTGAACAGGCCGGGGTAGAAGTTCCGGCCGGCCCGGATGATATCTGGACATGGGATGAATTTAAGGATGCTCTTAAGAAGGTGGTAGATAACAGTGATGTACAGTATGGAATGGTGATTGACAATGCATCCCACCGCTGGTGTACCATGCTCTATGAATTTGGCGGAAGCCTGGCTACGGAAGCCGGCGGAAATCTTTCCAGTGAAGAGAGTCAGAATGCCATAAAGTTTACAAAAGATTTGTTTGATTCCGGTCTTGCGGTCAGCAGTATTTGGCTTAGCGGGGAAGATCCTAACAACCTGTTCCGTTCCGGGCAGGTGGCGGTACATATCTCCGGTACCTGGATGATGCAGAATTATGATGAGAACATCAAGGATTTTGAATGGGGTGTTACCTATATGCCCATCGGGACTACCAGATCTTCCGTACCGGGCGGCAAAGCCATCACCGTATTTGACGGAACCGGGGTGGAGAAAGAAGCAGTTGACTTTGCTACCTGGGTGACGGCTCAACAGCAGAATGAGAAATACTGTAAGGAATCTCTGTTTGTTTCACCGCGGGCGGACAATGCGAATATTGAGTATCCGGTACGTTCAGAGGAGTTTGCCGTATTTGCGGATGAACTGGCCAATACGGTTCCGGCAGCCGGATTTGACCTTGGCATGCCGGGTTACACGGCAGTGGGCTATACGGCTCTCCAGTCTCTGTGGCCGGAAGTTCTGACAGGGGCTCTTACACCGGAGCAGATGGCGGCGGAAATCGATGAGCAGACCAACGAATTTATGAAGAAGAACAATTATCTGAAGTAAACCAAAAAGCTGAGAGTGCAGAAAATGTTTTTTGCACTCTCTTTCTCAAAATAAAGGAGCAGACTGGGACTGATGAAGAGGATGAGACACAAGGGCGGAGTATCACTGGAACGCAGGATATTCCCATATGTGATGATCGCGCCTAATTTATTGATATTTATGATTTTTATTGCCATTCCGGCGGCGTACGGCTTTATCTATTCGCTTACGGACTGGGGCGGATATGGAGAGTTAAACTTTGTGAATCTGCAGAACTATACGGAACTGTTTGAAGACCGGCGGTTCTGGATATCCATCCGGCAGACAGTCATCTATACGCTGTGCAGCTTTCCGCTGATCGTAGGGGTACCGCTTCTGCTTGCGGTTCTTTTAGTGTCGGAGATTCATGGAAAATCATTTTTTCGGGCAGTTTTTTACTGGCCTTCCATGATTTCCTACATCGTTGTGGGACTTTTGTTTCAGTTTATATTTGGAGAAAGTACGGGAGTTGTGAACTATCTGCTGAACCTTGTGGGAATGGAGGGGGTAAGTTGGTTTACCAAAAGCACAACGGCTATGGCAGTAGTGATTGCTGCTTCCGTTTGGTCCCGATCCGGATTTTACATGGTGACATTTATATCAGGTCTCCAAAGCATTGATGAGACCTATTATGAAGCGGCCATGGTAGACGGTGCAGGCAGGTGGAGGATGTTTCGATCCATCACCTTGCCACTTCTGAAGCCTACATTATTCCTGGTAATGATTCTGGGATTCATTGATCTGTTTAAGCAGTACGGGCTTGTAGTTACAATGACAAACGGAGGACCGGCGGGAGCCACGAAATTTGCTGTTCAATACATTTATGAAGAAGCGTTTCAGAAATTCCGTCTGGGATATGCCAGCGCCCTGTCCATGGTGCTTTTGGTGATTCTGGCTCTTATCACTGCCATGCAGTTTAAGGTTATGAGAGGAGGTGCTGTCAATGACAGATAAACGTATTTCCGAACATAGAAACAGCCACCTGCTTACTTATGTGATTTTAATCGGCTTTGCACTGATCTATCTGATTCCTATTATCTGGCTGGTGATTTCATCCTTTAAGGAGGAGGCGGAACTGTTTCGGTTTCCACCCAGCCTGCTTCCGGAGAGATTTTCCGTATCCAGCTATGTTGATGCCTGGGGAAGAGCGGATTTTGCACTGTATTTTAAAAATACTGCTATTGTTACAATCGCCGCAACCGTGCTTACTGTTGTGATTAATATGATGGCCGGATATGCTTTCGCAAAATACAAGTTTCGGGGAAGCAACATGATATTCATGTTTTTTATGGCAACTATGATGCTTCCTCTGGAGGTGTTGATGATTCCTATCTTTCAGATGGTGAAGGCAGTGGGATTTTATAACAAATTCTGGGGATTAATCATTCC
>CAYWRB010000289.1:0-1509 GCA_964460025.1 uncultured Hungatella sp. | reverse complement strand
TACGGCAGTATTTTCTGACGATACCGGACGAGATTATGGAATCCGCCCGCATCGACGGTGCCGGTGAGACCAAGATATTTTTGTATCTTATGGTGCCGTTGGCGAAACCGGCAGTCAGTGTTCTGGCTATATTTTCATTTTTGTGGCGGTGGAATGATTATATGTGGCCCTTGGTAGTTATTCGGGATACCGCAAAATACACGGTTCAGCTGGCGCTGGCCAGTTTTTCCGGACAGTATGCCGTATCTTGGGGAAGCCTTCTTGCCATGTCTGTGCTGACCATGATTCCGGTGCTCATTGTTTTCCTGATTTTCCAGAAACAGTTTATGAAGGGAATGACAGCGGGGGCGGTAAAGGGATAAGATGTCACTGACATGATAGGTGCCGCCCATGACAAGTCTCACAGCGTATGTGATAGAAAAAAGCAGAAGCGGGAAATTTTTCCTGGTTCATCAGTTGCAAGAATGCATATTTTCGTGTACAATAAAGCTTGTGAATATTATCTCAAAGTGCATTTTTATAAAGGAGAACTAAAGGAGAACAATCATGAGCAAGAAACCAACAGTCTTAATGATACTTGACGGTTACGGCCTCAATGACAAGTGTGAGGCCAATGCGGTTTGCGAGGGCAAGACACCGGTTATGGATCAGCTGATGAGCCAGTGTCCTTTTGTAAAGGGACAGGCAAGCGGCCTGTTTGTAGGTCTTCCGGACGGACAGATGGGCAACTCGGAAGTAGGACATCTGAATATGGGCGCCGGCCGCATCGTATATCAGGAGCTGACCAGAATCACCAAATCCATTCAGGACGGAGATTTCTTTGAGGTACCAGAGTTTTTGCAGGCAGTGGAGAACTGCAAGAAGAACGATTCCGCTCTGCATATGTGGGGCCTGGTGTCAGACGGCGGAGTCCACAGCCACAATACCCATATCTACGGGCTTTTGGAGCTGGCTAAGAGAAACGGCCTGGAGAAAGTGTATGTACACTGCTTCCTGGACGGACGTGATACGCCTCCGGCTTCCGGCAAAGGATTTGTAGAGGACCTGGAGGCAGAGATGAAGAAGATCGGTGTGGGCAAAGTGGCTACGGTGATGGGACGCTACTATGCCATGGATCGTGACAACCGCTGGGATCGTGTGGAACGCGCTTATCATGCCCTGACCAAGGGAGAAGGCGCCGCTGCCGAAAGTGCTGCCGCGGGAATCCAGGCTTCCTATGACGCAGAGAAATTTGACGAGTTTGTGGAGCCCATTGTGGTTATGGAAGACGGAAAGCCGGTTGCCACGGTAAAGGACAATGACTCCGTCATCTTCTTTAACTTCCGTCCGGACAGGGCGAGAGAGATTACCAGAGCATTCTGTGACGATGATTTTAAGGGATTCGAGAGAGAAAAACGTCTGAATCTGGTGTACGTATGCTTCACGGATTATGATGACACCATTCAGAATAAACTGGTGGCGTTTAAGAAAGAGTCCGTAGTAAACACCTTTGGCGAGTATCTGGCAAAC
>CAYWRB010000288.1:0-4293 GCA_964460025.1 uncultured Hungatella sp. | reverse complement strand
CAAACAGATTCCAGGTGAAAATGAATACGCGGATGCATCGGTCTCTGGCATATTCCATAACCTCCTGCCAGAACCGGATCTTTTCATCCATTGTCATTGTTTTCACCGTAATCAGGTTTCCACGGTGATCCTCATCATAGATATTTTTCCCTGACAGTTCTGCCTTAAAGCTTCTGGTTGTAATCTTCACATCGTCAATACAGGCATCCGGAAACTCCGGAATCCGCACCAGGGATGGAAACGGAGATAAACTCCACAGAGACAGCACATTATACTTATTCTCCGCCATGCGGTCCAGAAAGTCATGCCAGAAATCCATCTCCCACATATGGGGAATATTTTTTGTGGCGCTGGTTGACGCATCTGAGTAGCTGGGTGTCCTTGCATCCAGCGGAATATTAAACTTGATTCCCCTGTTAGGCAGGTGTGGCGTTACCTGGGCTTCTTTTAACTCCTCTCCCTTTCTCAAAGCATCTGCCACATCCAGGATTCCGTACAGGAATCCGGCGTCGTTGGATGCCTCAATCCGGACAGCCTCCCTTATGGTTCTGGTATAGGCCTGGGCTTCAAGAGCCCTGTTATAAGCCAGTTCCAGCAGGACATCAAATTCTTCAAGCTTACCCAATGCAAAACGAATAGGCTCTGTCATCTCCACATGATTTACAAGTCTCATATCAATCTCCTTTCACTCCATCTCGATCTGAATCATATCCCAGACTGTCACTTTGGGAATCCTGATATTCACGCGGCCCTCTGCAACCTCATAGGCTACCTCGGTCTCTTCAATCATGGAAGCAACACTTCTGACCGTCTTTTCTTTCGGTATCTTCATGGAACATGCAATGTCCGTAACCGGAATATTATCTAAAAGCGGCCTCTGTCCCACTTCATTTACAAAATGTATCAAAACCTTATTGTGATTCTTATAGGCAGTTATCTGTACGTCGTGAGGAGCATAAAATACCAGATCTGTCTTTTCACCAAGGGCGGAAGAGATGATATTTCCAATAAAATCATAGTGGTCTGACAGATGATATTCCGTAATCAGTTTTCCCACGGAGAAGGGGATTGTGACCACCTTTCCGGCGCCTATGATATACTCCGTCACAAGGGGAATATCCGTATGGCTTACAGGCAAAGATGCTCTCTCAGGAGGAGCCCCCACCACTTCGTATGGAGCAAAAGGAGGCACCAGTGTAGCCAGTACTTTTGTCTTATTCTCCGGGACCACATAGCATACCTCTCCGCGAAGGGCAATCTTGTCCGTATCCATTCCCTTTTTCAGATGCTCTCCTGCCTGTTCTATACGGAGATAGCTGGCTACCAGGTATTCGCTTTTATAGACATCCTCCGTAATTCCATACAAATCCCGGTGTGCAGATAATTCTGCTTCATCCGTGCTTTCACGGATTACAAAACCGCCTTCCTCTGCATATTGCTTCAGCCCGACAGCCACCTCATCTGTCATGGTATATCCGTCCGGCACAAATACCACATCATATTTCTTAAGATCTCCAGGCCTGAAGTCGTAATCATGCATCAGATCAAACTGCACATGATCCTTTACAAAGGAATCGGCAATTCCCTTGGCAGAATCCGAATCCGTCCACAGAAGGCAAACGTTGCTGTAATAGGCTGCACCATCCATGGAGTCTTCTACTTTCATAATCATATGATCGATTTTTCCGGCCGCTTCCAGAACCCTTTTATCCGTGATCGTTAACGGATATCCGGTTACGGAATGCCAGATGACGCCTCCGGAAGCCGGAACCTGTGCCATCCACGGTAAGTATTCAGCCACCGACATCCCCACATGCCGCCAGTCCATCCCCGGACAGGAATGAATGATGCCAAAGGGAAGCTTCTCCCGATCAGGCAGCTGTCCTGACTTCATAGCGATAATGGGATGTATGGTAGGAGGAAGATTGTTCACTCCATGGGACAAAATATTCTGGGATTCCGTACAGATTAAATCTGCCGTAAGGTATCTGTCATAGATACTGTCCCTGTCAAAACGGCCAAAGGACTTAGACTTACCATTATACGGCGCATAATAGAGAATCAGCGGAACTTCTTCTCTGGTCTCCTTGATTGCCTGATAGATAACGCCTATGTTCTCCTTCATACACTCCGTAAACCACGTTTTCTCAAACTCTTCCGGTGTGTCAGGCATATCCCTGTTATACATCTTTCTGTATTTCTCCTGACACCTGGAACAGAAACATGCCGTAGGATGAGGCGCGTTCAGGAACACACCGTCAATATCATACTCCGTAAGAACTTCCCGCATCACCGGATCCGCAACCTCCTTGTTGCGATATCCTCCCAAAGCGCAGGTATTCATAAACAGAGACCAGTTGCCCATGCGCTTTTCTCCTCTGTAATACGGAGTCCGATCCTTGTGCCGGGCAAACCACTGCGGCTTCTCTAAATACGTCACATCATCGGTTATGCTGAAATCAAACCTGGCCACAAAACGGATATCACGAGCATGAAATTCATCAATCAGGTTGCGAAGCAAGTCCGTCCCTTCCGGTAGGAACTCATTGATATGATGATATGGAACCTTGCTGGGATACCAAGCATAGATTCCTCCTACATTCATGACAACAACGTTCGCTCCCAATTCCACAGTCTCCTCAGCGATCTGCTTCGGATTCATCATGGGCGTATCCTTCACCTGCAGATTATACTGCATAACCCGCATAGGCTGTTTCCACCACTCCACAAAACTCATATCAAACTCTCCTTTCCAAGATGTCAGCCTTTCACCGCTCCTGCTGCCACACCCTCTACAATATTTTTCTGGAATGCAAAGTAGAAAAGAACCACCGGAATGATTGTCAGAATATAGGCCGCAAAGGTCAGATTCATCATTCCGGAATTTTCTCCCTTAAAATACGCCTGGGCAAGAGTGATGGTGCGAAGATCTTTCCCGATCAGCATAATCTTTGGGAACAGATAATCATTCCAGATTCCAAGAGCATCCAAAACCAGAATGGTGGATGTGATCGGCTTCATAATCGGGAACATAATCTTCCAATAAAGATCCCAGATATTAGCACCGTCCACCTTACCTGCCTCCAGAATTTCCACGGACACGCTGCGGATAAAGCCTGTGTATAGGAATACCGCCATCGGCATATTTCTGCCGATATAATACCAGATCATCCCAGTGAGGGAGTTGTTCAGGTGAAGGTCTGTCATCAGCTTTGACAAGGGAACCAAAGCAGTATAAAAGGGAATCATAATTCCACAGATAAACAGTAAATAAATCGCATTATAAAATTTTTTATGTTTCGACCAGGAGATCACATAGGAACAAATTCCGGAAAACAGGATGATTCCTGCCAGACTGGCTGCCGTAATATATACGGTATTGCCAAATACCTTAAGATAATTCATATTGTTCCATGCCTTTAAATAATTCTCCCAGTGAAGCTTCTCCGGAATTGTGTTGGGACTTACCAGTGCTTCCTTTGCATCCTTTAAAGAAACCAGAACCATCACAATAAATGGATACAGGATAATCAGTACAAAGAGAATCATGATACATGTCACCAGCACATCGAAAAATACCCGCCTCGGAGATCTTTTATTCATAACAATATCATTCTTCTTATTAGCGCGCATTTTCTTCCCTCTTTCTCAATACTTTCATCTGGAATAGTGTAATCGCAACAATGATAAGGAACAGGATGATCCCCAAAGCCGTACCATACCCTGCCCGCTTATTGGTAAAGCATTCATTATAAATGGTCATGGAAATCAGCTCACTGGCACGTCCGGGACCTCCTCCCGTTAACGCATACAGCAAATCATACTGCTTGAAGGAACGCTCCACCGCAAGTACCATATTGATGGTAAAGGAAGGAGCCAGCAGGGGAAATGTAACATAGCAGAACCTTTTCCATCCGGTTACGCCGTCAACAGAAGCCGCATCATAAAGTGACTGGTCGATATTGTGGAGGCCTGCAATATATACCACCATATACCATCCTGCTGACTTCCAGCTGGTTACCAGAATTCCCATGGCAAGAGCAAAGGATTTGCTTCCCAGAAGATTGTTGGCCATAACCTCGATACCCAACTGTTTTCCCAAAGCTCCCAGAGATTTATCAAAAATAAAGTTAAAAACAAAACCTACAAGAATGGCACTTAATACGGATGGAATATAAAGCAATGCCCGAAACACATTTCTGCCCCGCCTTACACTCTCTGCCCCGATGGCCATCAAAAGCCCCAGAATATTCAGAATTATAGTATTAAAAAAGGCATAAATAAAGGTGTTCT
>CAYWRB010000287.1:0-4293 GCA_964460025.1 uncultured Hungatella sp. | reverse complement strand
AAAAGGAGAGAACATCATCATGAAACGGCTTCTGATTGTTGTGGATATGCAGAATGATTTTATCGACGGAAGTTTGGGAACCAACGAGGCGAAAGAGATTGTTCCCAATGTGGTGAGGAAGATAAAAGCTTATAAGGAACAGGGGGATGATGTGGTGTTTACCATGGATACCCACTTTGAAGACTATCTGGAAACCCTGGAAGGGAAAAATCTGCCGGTGGTTCATTGTGTGAAAGGAACAAAGGGGTGGGAACTTCAGGAGGAGATTGGAAGTTTTTCGGGACAGCGGTTTGAGAAGGTTACTTTCGGATGTTTAAAGTGTGCGGATTTTGCCGCCGGGCAGGGGTATGATGCCGTAGAGCTGGTGGGGCTTTGTACGGATATCTGCGTTATATCCAATGCTCTTTTGGTGAAAGCCGCCATGCCCTATACACCGATTTCGGTGGATGCTTCCTGCTGTGCGGGAGTGACGCCGGAAAGCCACAGGAATGCGCTGGAGGCCATGAAGATGTGCCAGATTCAGGTGATACAGGCTGCAGATTGAGGCGGAGGTTTCGGCATGAAAACGCAGGGACAAAGGTGCTGGGAAAGCCGCAGAAGAAGCGAAAGGACAGTAAATTGGAAAATAACGGACAGAAAAAGGACGGCTGGGAAATCAGGAAGACCAGGCCGGAACAGATAGAAGAAGTGATGGAAATCTATGCCCATGCCAGGGCATTTATGGCGGAACATGGCAATCCCAATCAATGGGGACAGTCCCGTCCGCCGAAAAGTGTGATTGAAGATGACATTGAAAATGGAAACAGCTATGTGTGTATGGTTGAGGGAAAGGTTGCGGCTGTTTTCTATTATCATGTGGGAGATGACCCTACCTATGCGGTAATTGAGGGCGGTCAGTGGCTGAATGGCAGGCCTTATGGTGTCGTTCACCGGATTGCCGCTGACGGCAAGACAAAAGGGGCAGGTTCCTTCTGCTTAAACTGGGCTGTTTCACAGTGCGGCAATCTGAGGATTGATACTCACAGAGACAATGTGGTTATGCAGAATGTCCTTAAGAAAAACGGATTTCAGTACTGCGGAATCATTTACATAGAAGACGGAGATGAGAGGCTGGCATTTCAGCGGTGTGATTTTTAAGAGGAAAGACAAAAATTGCTGCCGGACTGCCGAAGGAATCGGTTATCCGGACAGATTTATATTTTAAGGAGGAAATTTTAATAATGAAACGTTCAGAAATCAACAAGGCACTAAAAGAGATGGAGGCCATGATTAAAGAGTATCGGTTTGCTCTGCCGCCGTTCTGCGATTTTACTTCGGAAGAATGGAAGGAGAAAAATCATGAGTTCGATGAAGTCAGAGACAATATGCTGGGCTGGGATATCACGGACTATGGTCTGGGAAGATTTGACGAGGTTGGATTTTCTCTGATTACTTTGAGAAACGGCAATCCGAAGATGAGTGAGAAGTATCCCAAACCTTATGCGGAGAAGCTTCTTTATATTAAAGAAGGTCAGATGGCGCCGATGCATTTTCACTGGTACAAGATGGAAGACATCATCAACAGAGGCGGCGGAAATGTGCTGATTCGGGTTTATAATTCCACACCGGAAGGCGAGTTCGCAGATACGGATGTGACGGTTCACTGTGACGGACGGGCTTATACGGTGCCGGCAGGAACCCAGATTAAGTTAAAACCGGGCCAGAGCATTACCGTATTCCAGAATATGTACCATGACTTTGAGCTGGAGCCGGGAACAGGTCCGGTGCTTCTGGGGGAGGTTTCCATGTGCAATGATGATGAACATGACAACCGTTTCAAAGAGCCTATCGGCCGTTTCCCGGAGATTGAGGAGGATGAGCCGCCTTACCGTTTGCTGTGCAATGAATATCCGGCGGCAAAATAGGATTTGGCAGTGGAATAAAAAGATTGTGCAGGTTAGCAACATAATAGTTCAGAGTTGCAGTCCGCCGGCATCTGCCGCCGGACTGTTGTTTATGTACTCTCGGAATCTCTTTTGAACCTGCCTTTGTGGCTGATTTTCCGTCATATGCACCTAAATTTATTCAACGTACGTTCGGACGATATATGGACAGCGGATTACCTGATAAAGAGGGACATGCAGGATTTTGCAGTATATTTTTACATGGGGAAGGAGAAAGGCATGACAAACGAATTGAGAAAAACAGGCAGTATTGAACAGTTAGCTTATATCAGACAGGTAGAGTATCTGGAAGGGGCGGCGAAAGGCTTAAAGGCATATCAGGTGAGAAACGGAGCGCTGACATTTACGGCAGAGGCAGATAAATGTCTGGATTTGGCGGAAGTTTCCTTTAAAGGAGTCAATATTTCTTTTCTGTCGAAAAACGGTCTCAGCAGTGCGGAGTACAGCAGGGCTTATGCCTATTCCAACAAAAGCGTTATGGGCGGAATGATGTTTACCTGCGGAAATGATAACGTAGGTCCGGGAAATCCGGAGAGACAGCTTCCGGTTCACGGAAGCCTGAGATTTACACCCGCCAACCATACCTCTTCGGAGTGTTATTTTGATGAAAACGGAAAGTACCACATGGTAATCAGCGGTGAGATGGAGCCTTATGGGTTGTTTGAGGGGCACATCGGCGTAAGGAGAACCATTGAAACGGTCTATGGCAGCGGGAAAATCGTCATTACGGATCGGTTTCAGAACAGAGGGTATGTGGAAGAGCCGTTTATGCTGCTGTATCACTGCAACTTTTCTTATCCGTTTTTGGATACCTGCTGTGAACTTCACATAGACAGCGACCAGGTGGTGCTGAGGGAAGAGATGGGAACGCCTACCAAGCTGCCGTATCAGAAGATTGAGGAGCCTGTGGACGGAGGGGAAGAACAGGTATTTTTCCATCAGGCCTGCGGTGATAAGGATGGAGTGGTTACCGTGTCTGTCTATAACCCCAGACTGAATATCAGGGCGAATATCCGGTACAAGAAACAGGTTCTTCCCAAACTGATTCAGTGGAAATCCATGGTTTCCGGTGATTATGCGCTGGGAATTGAACCGGCCAACTGTCTGGTATTCGGACGGGCATATGAGGAGGAAATGGGAAACTTGCCCTGTCTGAAGCCGGGAGAGGAAAAGGAAATTCGGCTGGAACTGGAGTTTGAATAGATTTATAGAATGGTACCGGAATTCGAAAGGTTTTCAGGTGAAAGGAAAGATTATGGTCAGGTATTATGATATTGGGGTGAATCTGTTCTGCAGACAGTTTCCTGACCCGGTGAAGATCCTTGAGGATGCTGAAAAGGAAGGGGTATCCTGCATCCTTACGGGCACGGACAGGAAGGAGAATGAGCGGATAGATGCCTTTGTGAAAGAGAGGGAGGTCTACGGGACTGTGGGAATCCATCCTCACAATGCGGATTCCGCCAGACAGGAGGATTTTGACCTGATTGAAAAAATGATTGCGGAAAACCCCAGGATTGTGGCGGTAGGAGAGTGCGGCCTGGACTTTGACAGGATGTTTTCTACGAAGGAGAATCAGATTCGCTGCCTGGAGAAGCATATTCTTCTGGCTGAAAAGCTGAATAAGCCTTTGTTTCTTCATGAACGCAGCGCTGCGGGAGATTTTGTGAAGAGGTTTAAAAAGCACTCGGAAATCTGCAAAAAGTCAGTGGTTCACTGTTTCACCGGAAATAAGGAGACATTGGAGAAGTATCTTCAGATGGGATTTTCCATCGGCATCACAGGATGGATTTGTGATGATAAGAGGGGAAAGGAACTGCGGGAGGCGGTTAAGAGGATTCCTCCGGACAGGATTTTGATTGAGACGGACGCACCTTATCTGACACCGAAAAATGTGCCGGGGCTGGGAAGAATCAATGTTCCCCAGAATATTGTATATGTGGTAAGAGAGCTGGCAAAACATATGGGAGTGGAGGAGGAAGTTCTGATTCAGAATGCCAAGGCCAATACGGAAAGGATTTTTGGAATCTGATTGTAGATGATTATTGTAGAGGCGGAAATGCTCCGGAATGGATTAAATGAAAAGACCCTTGGACAATATCCAAAGGTCTTTTTCTCATGCAGAAGATGGGAGTCGAACCCACAAGGTATTACTACCACACGGACCTGAACCGTGCGCGTCTGCCAATTCCGCCACTTCTGCACGTCTTACTTTCGTAAGCGACGTAGATTATTATAAGCATGTTTTTTTGATCTGTCAATGCTTTTTTGAAGATTTTTTTGAAGGATCTGCGGGTAAAAAAAGATAGTAAAAAAAGATGCGTAAAAGATCCGAAAATTTTGTTTTTTCTCT
>CAYWRB010000286.1:2117-4308 GCA_964460025.1 uncultured Hungatella sp. | reverse complement strand
CTGTAGAGGTTGAAGTCAGTTCTTTCCAAAACGATATGAGAACATTTGAAGATATGAATGATGTGCTTACTCTCCTGATTCATCTTGGATATCTGGCTTACAATAAAACAAACCAGACTGCTTATATTCCTAACGAAGAAATCCGCAGTGAGTTTTTAAAAGCTACAAAGAAGAGGAAATGGAATGAACTGATAGAGTTGCAGAAAAAATCTGAAGAATTATTAAAAGCTACATTCGATATGGATTGTGAATTTGTTGCATATACAATTGAAACTTTTCATTCAGAGTATACTTCTGCCATTGCATATAATGATGAAAATTCTTTAAGCTGTGTATTAAGCATTGCATATCTTAGCGCAATGCAATATTATTTCAAACCCATACGCGAACTACCAACAGGCCGAGGTTTTGCAGACTTGGTGTTTATTCCCAAGAAAGAATACCCCGAATTTCCTGTACTGCTTATTGAGCTGAAATGGAATAAAAAGGCAAAGACGGCTATTGAACAGATAAAAGAAAAGAGCTATGTCCAATCCCTCCAAGCGTATAGCAGGAACATTCTTCTTGTCGGAATCAGTTACCAGAAGAAAAACAAGATCCATGAGTGTATAATTGAAAGAAATTGTGAGCCACGTCCTGGCGCCCTATCTATATCTGCACCCAGGTAGACAATCAAAAGTCATTATAGTTTCGGAAAATAGAATTGTCAAGAATCAAATCAGTAAAACACAGGTTTGGAAAACACAGGTTACTGTTTACTGGGATCAGTAAACAGTAACGAACACGGGAGGCCCAATGAACCATACAATAAATATCCGCCCCTTCGGTATCCGAGATGAGATCGGCTACACTCTGGGCGATATGTCAGGAAGCTTTGTAAATCTCTATATCGAAGGCTATTTTCTCACTTTTTGCACTTATGTCCTTGGAATCAATCCCCAGTGGATGGCCGGACTCTTTTTTATTGCCCGGCTTTTAGACGCCTTTTTAGGTCCGGTAATCGGTTCGTTTCCCGACCGCTGGCACCTGGGAAAATCCCAAAATAAATTTTTACCGTGGGTAAGGCTTTTCTCCGTTCCTCTGGCCATATCAGGAATCCTCTGTTTCCTTAAGGTGCCCTTCCAGGGAAATGTTCTGCATCTTTGGATAGCCGGCTGCTATCTGCTCTACAGCATCTGCTATTCCGGTACCAGTATCCCTTATGGGGCCATGGTAAATGTGATTTCCCCCAGTCCCACAGACCGCAGCCGTCTGTCCCGGGCCCGCAGCATCGGCGGAACCCTGGTAAGCTTCGGCGCCTTAAGCCTGGTGCCTGTCTTCTGTTTTGACGCAGACTCCAATCTGCTTCCCCGCCGGTTTACCGTCATGGCTGTCATATTCAGTATTCTCTGCTTTTTGGGATATGAACTTTTCCGCCTCCTGTCTGTGGAACGGATTCAGGAAAAAAAGAAATCAAAAGAAAAATTTAACTTTAAAAGCGTTCTAAAAGCTGCCGTCAAAAACCGGCCTCTCATCGGTCTTATGATCGCTACCATAGGGTGCATGATGGCCTTTTCCAGCAACCAGCTGTCCAGTTATATTTACAAAGAATACTACCACAATACCTCTGCCATGACCGTGGGAAGCCTTTTAAACTTTCCGGTTCTTCTGATTTGCTTCCCTTTGGTTCCCCGCCTTTCCAAGCGCCTGGGGAAACGCAGACTGGTATTATATTCCATAGTTTTCGGTCTGATGGTAAATATTTGCAAATTAAGGCTGGCTCTTACCAATGTATGGGTTTATATGACTCTGTGCTGTATCGCCAATGCAGGGCAGACTTCTTTTAATATGCTGATTTGGAGCATGGTAGCAGACTGTCTGGATTACAGCGAATGGAAACTTCATCTGCGCAGTGACGGCAGTATGTACGGACTCTATGTATTCAGCAGAAAATTAGGCAACACCATCGCGTCCGCAAGTGCAGCCGCCGCCCTGTCCGCAGTCGGATATGCGGCGGGAAGCAATATGGTGCAAAGCGCTTCCACCATCAGCGGCATCTATTATCTGGTTAACGGAATACCCATCCTGTCATGTATTGTGGAATTGATTGGCCTGGGGCTCATCTACAACCTGGATCAGAAAACCTGTGATCAGATGTACGCGGATTTGGGGCGTACGTAATATCGGTATGTAAATACCGCCGGCTCAAACT
>CAYWRB010000286.1:0-2017 GCA_964460025.1 uncultured Hungatella sp. | reverse complement strand
TCTCTCTCCAAGTGCCGGAATATGCCACTTAGCCGCCGGGTTCTGCTCCATCAGTTCACCTGCGAAAATCAGCGGGTCAATGGTATTTCCTTCTATCATGTCATAATGGGTAGGAATGGTTAAATCCGCTTTCAGGATACATGCCAGAGAAGCCGCCTCAACATAGGAAATATTTCCGATACAATTCCGTTTCGTCCGGAAGTAGTCCCCACCGTTAATCGGCGGGAAAAACAGATGAGGGGCAGGCAGTCTCTCCAAATCCTCCAAAAGAGAATCTGTCAGATAGGTATCCCCCAGATGAAGGAGATGGATCTCTCCCATTTTCACATGGTAGCAGAGAGCGGTATCCTGCCCGTCCTCATCGGTCATATGTATTGGATGTGCGGCGCAAACCGGTACGATGGCGATACCCGGCAGCTTAATCTGCCGGCCTGCCCTGGCCGTAACAATCCTCTCTCTTTCAATCCCTGCCTCTGTCAGAGTTTTTTCCCATGCTCCGGGAATGATAAACTTTGTGTGACTGTCCGAAGAGGCAATCTGGGTCAGTGTCTCCACTGCCAGGTGATCCCTATGTCCATGGGTGCACAAAACATAATCCCCTCTCACCATATCCGGCGAAAAGGGCGCCGGATACAGCCTCTTGGAAACCCCGGCATCATCCGTCATATCGTTTAACACCGGATCAATATACACGGTTACCTGCTCCTTCCACACAAACCCGCACTGCCCCAGATTCCACAGGGCAAGGGCTCCCTCCGGAACCTTAGTATCTGCTATCTCCTCCGTCAGCTTACTGCCCTGGCGATACCAGGTTCGCTTTCTGTTATTTCCCACGTCACATTTCTCCTTTCTTTTTATCCCCTTACAAACACATATTTCTTCTCATCAGATAATTCTTTCGAATATATAAATTCCAGCCTTTTAAACTCTCTGATATGCTCCACATCCATAATTCCTTTCTCCGCCAGAAAACGCACCATCTCCCCCCGGGCCATTTTAGCCAGAGTTCCCTTCTGCGTTACCTTTCCGTCTGCCAGTTCTCCAAATTCAACGGTAATAAATCTATCCTCCGGTGCAAGGTACTTTTCAATACACTGGGAGTATTCTTTCGATGCAAGATTGATAATCGTCCTGTCGTCATCCAAAAGATTCTTGTATAACCGATTCCCCCAGAACTCATACAAATCCCTGCACTTACCTATGGGCAGCTTCGCCTGCATCTCCAAACGATATGGCGTCACCCCGTCAAATGGTTTCAGAAGCCCATAGAAACCGGACAAAATGCGAAGATGTTCCCTCACATAAGAAAGAGCCTCTGCTGTAAATACCCTTGGCGCCATATGCTGATACTGCAGCCCTTCATACGCCATAATCGCCGGCGTCAGCTGCCTTTCCAAATCCATATCCTGAAAACGCTTATAATTTAACTCTGCCAGCTTATCATTGCATTTCCACAGCTTCTTAGCCTCCTCCAGGCTTAAAGAACGGATTCTTCTCATAAGCATTCCGGCCTCAGACAAAAACTCCGGCAGACTGCTGTTCTCAAAGATATCCGTATCTATATTCATTTTCTTGGCAGGTGAAATGATAATCTTCATGTTTATAATCCCCGTTCCATTTCTGAATTTCTCCGGTTCACTGGCTGATACTCTAATCTCAAATACTGATCTGCCAGACACTCTTAACATTCAAATTATACCTTAATTCTTTACAAATTTCCATAAAAAACTGCCTGCCGGTTTCCGCTGCTGATTTCGCCTTCTTGACTACCTATTATTATTCTACATAAATTATATCTGTAATTTTCCCTTTTTCCATAATTTTTTTAATTCTCCAATGAAAAGCCGCCTGCACTCCATAATAGATGGCGTTTATCAGCCCAAAAGCGATTAGGATAACAAGGGGATTGATACCAAAGGGCATATAATTATTAGTAGAAATGGAAAGTGAATGTTGTATTGCTCTTGCTAATATCATACTTGGCGCAAGAGTCATCACAAACATCCCCCATAAAACA
>CAYWRB010000285.1:1193-4336 GCA_964460025.1 uncultured Hungatella sp. | reverse complement strand
TGCTGTTTCTCTACATAGTAGGCGGCGCCCTTCCCATGATATTTATGGGATTGTATCTGATCATTGGCACGAACCGGATATTGGTGGAGAGAGAAAAAAAGACGGAGATCGTGGAGCTGGAGATATTGGGGAGTGAGTTAAAAGAGATGCTCAATGCAGTCAACACCGTTTCCAAGGACTTCTATTTTGATGGAAAGCTGGAGGAGATGGCACAGAAAAACTATGTCCGGTACCAGGAACTTGTGGAGGATTACAGGAGCTATACCACATTTGATCATGTTGCCAATCTTTATAACAGGGCAGTGGTGTGGACCAGCATCTATCTGGACAATGACACCATTACGGAGAACGCCCATTTTCGGAAAGCGGATCAGGAGGTTAAAAAACAGCCGTGGTATCAGCATGTGGTGGAGCAAAAAGGCAGGGCTGTGTGGCAGCAGCTACCTCTTCCTCTTGCCTTAAACCATGATGATACGCTGGTTCTCACCAGGCTTCTGCGGACCAGAAGCGGCGAGGATGTAGGCGTACTCGCTATGTATCTGCGGAAGGAACGGCTGAGGGAACAGGTGGACAGCCGAAGCAGCAATACCAGGCTTGTGCTGAACGGGGACAAAGAGATCATAACCAACGGGGAAGGAGTGGAGTTTTCCCAGATCATGCCTCTCATAAGGGAATGGCAGGAGGAAGGCATTTTCCAGGAAAATATAAAGATTCAGGGAACCGAGTATGTGATAACCAGTTATAATTTTGTGCTGGGGGAATCCGATGATATTCTGCAGATGGTCAGCATGAAGTCCTATAAAGATATTCTACATCAGGCGAACCGTCAGAGCAGAGGAAGCTTTCTTATTTTTTTCGGAAGCGTGATTCTGTCCATGGCATTGATCTTTTTGTTTTCCTGGTCCCTTGGCACAAGAGTGGAAAGGTTCAGGAGTCAGATGCAGAAGGCGGCGGAGGGAAATTTTGATTTGGAACCCAGTCTGGGGGGGCAGGATGAAATCAACGAGCTATATGGATACCTGGGCACCATGATATCGGACATTCAGAGGCTGCTGGCAGAGATCTACCAGGAACGGCTTCATGCGGAACAGCTGAAGACTCAGCAGAAGGAGGCGGAATTTAAGGTTCTGGCCAGCCAGATCAACCCGCACTTTTTATATAATACCCTGGAGACCATCCGCATGAAAGCCCGGGTAAACCACCAGGCAGAGATAGAGGAGCTGGTGAAAATGCTGGCCAAGATTCTGAGAAGGAATATCCAGGCCGGAAGCCAGGATGTGACCATCAAGGCAGAGGCAGAACTGGTAGAGTCTTATCTGAAGATTCAAAAATACCGGTTTGATGAGAGGATTCAGTATGAGATCCGCATGGATGAGGAAGCTGAAAACTGTCTGATTCTGCCTCTGATTTTGCAGCCTGTTGTGGAAAATTCCATTATCCACGGCCTGGAGACCAAAGAGGGTACGGGGCACATTCTGATCCGCATAGAAAGGGAGGAAGAAAAGTTGTGTATCACCATTGAAGATGATGGTGTGGGAATTCCGAAAGAGCGCCTGGAAGAACTGAAGAAAGAAATGAAACGGCACAATCTGAATCGATCCCATATTGGTGTGTGCAATGTTCATGAAAGAATCCGATTAAAATATGGGGAGGATTACGGCCTTGCCATCCAAAGTCTTCAGGGAAAAATGACCCGGGTGGTGATTTCACTTCCGGCCAGGGAAAATCAGCTGCAAAGGCAGGTGTAAAAGAAATTTCAAGAGTATATTCCTAAAAATAGGGGGGAAAATCGTCTGAATTTATGGGTATTTATTTTGCGGCCTCATTTTTATAATTGTAAGTAAGAAAAAAAGGGAGGTATATGCGGAATGAAAAAACCCAAGAAACAAAAAAACGTGAAGGAGCCCTTCAGCCTTGCTCTGATGTGGAAACAGCGGTATCTGCTGATGATGTCGGTGCCCTTTGTTATCTGGCTGATTATCTTTAAGTATGTTCCTTTGTGGGGCTGGACCATGGCGTTTCAGGAGGTGGTTCCCAAATCCTTTGCAAAGCCCATATGGGAAAGGAAATTTGTAGGCTTTCAGAATTTTATTGATGCCTTTTCCGATCGTCTGTTCCCCCAGACCATGATCAACACCATCGGTATCAGTATTTTAGGTATCCTTATCGGTACTGCGGCTGCGATTATTTTCGCACTGTTCCTCAATGAGATCCGGATGCAGGGATTCAAGAAGATCACCCAGACCGTCTCCTATCTGCCTCACTTCGTGTCATGGGTTATCATTGCCAGCATCGCCAAGATGCTTCTCAATGACGGCGGAGCCCTGGAGACCATGACCGGTGCAAGCCTGCATCTGATGTCAACCAACTCGCCTCTGTTCTGGATTGTGGTCTGTATTATCAATGTGTGGAAGGAAGTAGGCTGGGATGCCATCATCTATCTGTCCGCTATGGCCGGAATCGACCAGGGAATTTATGAGGCCGCAAAGGTAGACGGAGCCAACCGGTTCCAGCAGATGTGGCACATTACCCTTCCGGGAATCAAGCCTACGGCAATCGTGCTTCTGATCATGAGTGTAGGAAGCGCGCTGAACGTAGGCATGGAGCGCCAGATGCTTTTGAGCAACGGTATTGTCCAGGATCACGCTATGGTACTTTCCTGGTTTGCATACATCAGAGGTATCGGAACCAACAACTACGGCCTTGGTACTGCAATCGGCATGTTCCAGTCGGTGGTAGGAATCATCCTTCTGTTTATTGCCAACAAGATTGCCGGTATGCTGGGCGAAAGCAAATTAGTCTAGGGGAGGAGAAGGAACATGCTGGAAAATAAAAAAGGAGTCTTTGACTACATACTTATGGTTTTATTTATCGGTATGATCGCTATTACGGTCTATCCGTTTTTAAATGTTTTGGCTATTTCCCTCAATGACCCTATGGACACCATGCGGAACGTGAATTTCATTATTCCCAGAAAATTTACCCTTGCCAATTACATCTACATATTTACGGAAAATAACATGATGATGCCTTTTATGCTGTCTGTGCTTAAAACCGTGGTAGGCACCGGAATCGGCGTCCTCTTTACGTCCATGCTTGCCTATGTGCTGAGCCGCAAGGATTTCTATTTCAACAAATCCTTT
>CAYWRB010000285.1:0-1183 GCA_964460025.1 uncultured Hungatella sp. | reverse complement strand
TGCGTACCCTGCGGATGGTAAATAATTTTTGGGTTTATATCATCCCGGGTATGATATGGGTTTATAATGTGATCCTGATGCGTTCCTTTATCGAGGGACTTCCCATGGCTCTTCAGGAAGCGGCTAAAATCGACGGCGCCAATGATTTTATCATCTGGTACAAGGTAATACTTCCTCTGTGTACGCCGGTGATTGCCACCGTATCCCTGTTTATCGCAGTGGGGCAGTGGAACTCCTTTATGGATACCTACCTGTATGCCAGGGAGCTTCCCACCCTCCAGTATGTGCTTTATGAAATTATGGAAAGCGCTCAGATCAAGGTGGATCCTCATGCGGCCGCCCAGGGCGTCCAGAATACGGTATCCCCCATGTCGGTGCGTATGGCAGTTACCGTAGTTGCCACCGTGCCCATTCTGATTGTGTATCCGTTTTTGCAGAAATATTTTGTAGGCGGCATGACCTTAGGCGCAGTGAAGGATTGATAAGGAGGAGAGAAGAGATATGAAACGGAAAAAAATAGGCAGTTTAGTTCTGGCAGCTTCTCTGACTTTCGGCATGTTAACCGGCTGTTCTGCCAAGGAGGAGAATAAAATCGGCGAGGACGGAGTACTGGAACTGGAGTTTTACAACGCGGACGGCGAGGAGGATCCCTGGACCAACCCTGTGGCCCAGGCCATAACGGAGGCTACGGGAGTCCGGCTGAAGGTGGACTACCCGGTGGCGGCTCAGGACATGAAAGTGGCCCTGATGATTGCGGAGCAGAATTTCCCGGATTTAATCTATGCCAAAGGAGATGCGGCCAGCCTTATCGATGCAGGCGCTCTTCTTGATCTGACGGATTTGATTGAACAGTACGGCCCCAATATCAAGAAGATGTACGGGGATGAGTTCGATAAGCTGAAATATTCAAAGGAGGATCCGTCCATCTATCAGCTTTCCTCCTATGCCATGGGAGGAACCGTGTATAAGCATTCCGGAAGCGCTCAGATCCAATGGGCGGTGTTAAAGGAGAATGACTATAAGGTTCCCCGGACTTTGGATGAGCTGGAAACTATGATTCAAACACAACAAAGACAGAGACTTATACAATAGAAATTATAGCAAAATCAATTGATGATACAGATATAACAATAAATGCAAATATTGGAGAAGCTATACCAGATGAAAGCAACAAAATGACAGT
>CAYWRB010000284.1:0-4380 GCA_964460025.1 uncultured Hungatella sp. | reverse complement strand
GGCAGCACCTGCCCCCTGTCAAACTCCACCGCAAATATATTGTTGCTGGGAGCCATGGAGCAAGGGGCAATCCCTACTTTTCCTATGGTTCCCGTGTTGGAAAAAAACACCGTGCCGGCAGGTGATACCTTTACCTGCTTCATTCCCTCAATGGACAACATCCCGGAAGTTTTTTTAAGCTTCCCGTTGTTTAAATCTTCAACCTTTACCCAGGGACAACCGCCTTCTCCCAAAAGATCCTTCCCGTTTTTAAGATTGGACCCGGAATATAGTTTGGCCGCCTGCTCCAGAGCCGTCAGCTTTACCGTCATATTACAGAATCCTCTCTAAAATAATGATCCATGTCACGTTCCAATTCTTCCTGCCCTGCAAGAATCCTTTCTCGAAAACCTTCCCACCGCCAATTCTTATATGTATAATCGGATTTCCGATAATGATCCGCACCGAAAATGTATCCTTTCTCTTTTATCTCCTCCAATGACGCCCTCCAGAAAATCTCCTCCCCGACTTTATCATTCTTCGTTCTCTGCCCCTGCTTCCGAAACTTCCAGGCTTTGGCGATCCGTCTCATATCCTGTTCATATACGGCATCGGAAAATTCACTTTCCGCTCCGTCATATTCCGGCACATGGCCGAAAAATACAGCTTCCCCCGGCAGTGCCGGTTGTTTTTTCAACAGAATCAGCGACGATTTACTGATCGTGTAGGGTCTATATAGTTTTCTCGGAAGGGATATGACGCCTTCCAGACTGTGTCTGCACAGCAAGTCCTGGCGCACGGCGACGACATCCCGGTTTCCCACGCTGGTAAGAAATCCTTCCGGAACCAAAATACCGCATCTTCCTCCCTGCCTCAGCGCATCCATTATCTTCTCTACAAAGTGAATGGTCTCGTGAATATCATCACTGTAGGGCGGATTTGCCATTATCACATCCCCCTGTTCCTTCCGGGGTTCTCTCAAAAAATCCTCTCCATACAGCTTTCCGTGGGCCACTCCGTGAAATGCCATGTTAAAAAAAGCGGTTGTTCGTATTTTCTCATCTAAGTCAATCCCTATACAGTGACAGTCCTTACAGCTTTCTGCTGCCGCAATCAGCAGCCTGCCGCTGCCGCAGACCGGATCCAGCACAATCTGGCCCGGTTCCGGATTAAGGATCTGGGCCATCATATCTGCCAGCGTCCGCGGAGTAAGAAAATTTCCGATTTTTTCTCTCACATACATTTGCTGCAGAAGATAATCAAACAGCCTGGCCGCAGACTCCTCCGGCTGCCTGTCAGAGGCTGCCAGCCTTAAACATTCTCTCAAATCATGCCACACATCCTCGTTTACTGCCTGCAGCGCCTGGCCAAACCTGTAGTTCAACGGTTCAAGTTCCCTGTGGTTATTCAGAATCCGTTCCAATATGTTCCGGCATTTTAAATGCTCCAACGTCCCGGGGAAATCAGGCTGTCCCTTAGCCAAAGCATATAAAAAGAGAGAGGCATCATTTAAAAAATCCAATGCCTCCGTCTGCCGCAGCCACAGTCTGTCCAGCATGCGATCCGCCGCCTGATATAGCTGCCGGTAATGCTGTTCGTTTATATGCTTTGTCTCCATAATCTCTGTCTCCTGTTTTGTATTGTTATACTAGCTGTCCCAGGACCCTGCGATTCTCCTCAAGCAGCCCTTTCAGTTTCGTCTCCAGTCCGGATTGACGCTCCTCCAGTTCTTCCAGTTCAGGCAGTTTCTGCTGCCTGGGGCGGATATAACGCTCCGGTGCCAGAGAATAATCCTGTGCTTTTATTTCCTCGGCCGATACCTGCCGGCAAAAATCCCATTGCTCTGTGTCAATTCCATTCTGATAATTGTCATAAGCCTGAAGCAGCCTTCCTTGCTCCTCATCGGAAAGGACGGTTCTTCCACTCCACACTTTTCCGAATTCCCGGGCATTCACCAATAACAGTATATTCCTGCAGACCCCTTTCTTTTTCTTATTAAAAATCCACAGGGAAACCGATACCTTTGTAGTGTAGAACATTCCTGCCGGAAGGGTGATAACTGCCTCCAGAATATCATCCTCCACAATCCCGGCCCGGATTCTCCGGTCTTCTGTCCGCTGGCTGTTTAAGGTTCCGTTGCTGAATATGGCTCCCATTTTCCCATCCTCTTTCAGATGGTACAGCATGTGCTGCATCCATGCGAAATCAGCCCTCTTCTCAGAAGGAATGCCATATCTCCATCTCCTGTCGTCCACCGGCCATTTACCGCTCTGGCCATACCCTCGAAACGGCGGATTTCCCAGCACATAATCTGCCTTTAAGTCATGATGCATATCCTCTCCCATGCTGTCAGCCGGAGCCTGGCCCAAATCGGCCGGGGTTCCTCTTAAGATCAGATTCATCCTGGCCGTCTTCCATGCATATTCATCTGCCTCCTGGCCGTACAGCCGAAAATCACCCTTTCCTTTTCTCATATGGTCAGCCGCACATACCAGCATACCTCCCGAACCGCAGCAGGGATCGTATACGTTCCCTCCTTTAGGATCCAGCAGCTTCACCACCAGTTCCCCAACCTGATGGGGAGTATAGAATTCTCCCATCTGTCTGGGACTTTCGGATGCCATGTATCCTGTCAGCAATTCAAAAAAATATGCCGGTCCGGAATCCGTTTCCTCATTTCCGTCCCGGAAAAGCTGTCCCAAACTGTCGAATATGACAGAAAGCTCCTGATCATCCAATTCTTCGGGAACCTCTTTCCGATCTATGATTCCTCCGTATTCCGGTATCCTATCCATGAAACATATTGCATCGTATATGTGTTCTCTCAAAGAATACCAGGGATTCTTCGATTCCATTTGTCTCTTTAATTCGTCCCAATTTAAAACCGGCGGAAAATATATATTGCCTCTCTCGGCCTCCAGACTTGCCTGCCGCAAAAGAATCATGCAAAAAAGGAAATCCCTCACCTTTTGGTCGTTCTTATGGGCTTTAAGAACAGGAGTTATCCGGATTAAAAGGGGGGTCACTTTCATATTATCCATACCAGCACCTCTGTCATGTCTGAAGCGAATCCACAGCAATTCAGATATCTCTTAAACGGCTACGCTATTTCTTCCAAAATACGTATTTTTTCATTTCATTAGCATCAACTAACCATATCATACACCTATTTCCCTTAATATTCAAGATTTTTCAAAACCTTATTTTTATCATCATTCTCCGCCTTCAACCGGAGCAACAGATCATGACATACAACCTGTCCCGCTATGATATGGGTACCTCATTCAGCATCATTTTTATAATCGTCTCATTGGTCTCCTTCATTCCCTCTCTGCCTATGTACCCAACGCTGCGAATGGTGGCCTCCACACCCTTCCTCACAATCCCGTCTCCGCCTACAAACTGCCGGCCCTGGCAGTACATCTCATATCCCAGAATTGCGGCATCCACGGAAGCTGCAATCTTTGCCGCGCAGGAAGCTTTTGCCCCGTCACAGAAAATACCGGATACGATTGCCAGGGCATTGACAATGGTATGAATCACCTCTTTGTAACCGCCTCCTTTCAGATACGCGATTCCGGCTCCTGCACCGGCCCCGGCGCTGACAACTCCGCAGAACGCAGACAGAGTACCGATCCCTGTCTTCTGATGAATGGTGGCCAGATTGGAAAGCACCAGGGCACGAAACAGTTTCTCTTCTCCGCTGTTCAGTTCTTTCGCGTACTCGATGACAGGCACGGAGGCCGTAATCCCCTGATTGCCGCTTCCCGAATTGATTACCACCGGAAGCTCGCATCCGTTCATCCTGGCATCGGAACCGGCCGCCGCCTTGGCTTTTGCCCTGTTTCGGATATCATCCCCATAGACATCTAACAGCGTTTTCCCCATACAGGCTCCGTATTCGCCTCTCAGCCCTTCCTCGGCAATGGCCGAGTTGCACTTGATCTGCCGTTCCAGAACCGTCCTTACATCTTCGATATCCACAGTCATGGCAAAATCCCAGATGCTCTCCATATCCAGAAGGCTTCTGTCCGCCCGCTCTTCCTTGCTTTCGGAATCTTCCAATTCCTTCTCCAGAAGAATCTCCCCGTCCTTTTCAATCAGCTTATTCGGCTGGATGCGCACCCCGTTCCGGTATGCCACAAACTGGGCGCTTGACGGGAGCCCCAGCGTCAGATGCCACCTCTGCCCGTGCCTTGCGTACAACAGCGGATCGCTGCCGTTTAAGTTTGTTTCATCGTCCAGGTTGATATCCTCGTGCAGCGCCGTCACCCCGGATGTCCCGCTTCATTTTTGTATCGGTTGCCCGGATAACAAAAAAGGAGCGGTTTTCAATGGCATGTGCAAACACCAAAAAGACTGCCGGAGTTTCCTTCGGCAGTCAGCAGATTATTTGATATT
>CAYWRB010000283.1:0-4394 GCA_964460025.1 uncultured Hungatella sp. | reverse complement strand
GAAGGCAGGCGTTTACATGACAGACCGGGATACGGTGAATATGACAGAGCGCATGAAGGTGACAACCTGCCTGAATCCGCTTCATACTGCGCTGGCTGTTTACGGATGTCTGCTGGGATACAACAGCATCGCATCTGAGATGACAGATGAGGATTTGAAGAAACTGGTTGAGACCATTGGGTATAAAGAGGGTATGCCTGTGGTGACGGATCCTGGTATTTTAAGCCCCATGGACTTTATTCATGAGGTTATTGACCGCCGTCTGCCCAATCCGTTTATTCCGGACATGCCTCAGAGAATTGCAACGGATACAAGCCAGAAGATTCCGATTCGTTTTGGCGAGACTATCAAATCTTATGTGGCAAGCAGTGAATTGAATGTACAGGATTTGACAGCGATTCCGCTGGCCATTGCAGGCTGGCTCAGATATTTGATGGCTGTTGATGATGAGGGAAAAGAGATGGCTGTCAGCAGCGATCCGATGCTGGAAGAGCTGCAGAAGCAGATGGAAGGGATTACTTTGGGAAATCCGGACAGCTGCGAAGGAAAACTGGCACCGATTCTGTCCAATCCGGTTTTGTTTGGGCTTAATTTGGTTGAGGCCGGTCTTAGCGAGAAGATTGAGGGAATGTTCCGTCAGCTGATCGCCGGCCCGGGAGCTGTTCGTGAGACTCTGCATGGGTATATGAAATAATGGAAACAGCTGCAGGATTTGGGAGCGTTGTGCTTCCTGTCCTGCAGCGCTTTTTATTTTATGGAAGGTATATTGTGAAAGATTAGAACGCTTGCCGGAGGTTTCGCATCTTCTGTGCTGACCGCACGATTGCTGCCTTGCGGAAATTCTGGTGCATTTGGCACTCACTATTTCGGTAAGGCAGTATTAACACTTGAATTCGTATATGCGATTATTATACGTATATGTGAATTATCACAAGAATACCTAATTCTGTTCAGCAGTTTTATGGGAATTATAGACAAAAATTTGCGGTTTTTTTCCACTTTTACCCTTTACTTCAAGAGGAATTATGTATATACTAAAAGCAGACCGCTGGCGGCCTTTTTCGTTGTGCCTGAGGACAAGCCTGTTTGGAGCAGGCGGCAGTGAGGGATAAGAGCCGGGGGTAAAAAGAAGTAGAGAATTCTACAAAATTGAGGAGGAAATACTTTATGGCAAACAAGTGGGTTTATCTGTTTAGCGAAGGAAATGCCAACATGAGAAATCTGCTGGGCGGCAAAGGTGCCAACCTGGCGGAGATGACCAATCTAGGGCTTCCGGTGCCACAGGGTTTTACCATCACGACAGAGGCTTGTACTCAGTATTATGAGGACGGCAGGAAGATCAATGACGAGATCATGGCACAGATTATGGAATATATCGGCAAGATGGAAGAGATCACCGGCAAGAAGTTTGGTGATAAGGAGAATCCATTGCTGGTGTCCGTACGTTCCGGCGCCAGAGCTTCCATGCCTGGTATGATGGATACCATTCTGAATCTGGGATTGAATGAAGAGGTTGTTGAAGTTCTGGCAAAGAAGTCCGGCAATCCTCGCTGGGCTTGGGACTGCTACAGAAGATTTATTCAGATGTTCTCCGACGTAGTTATGGAAGTAGGCAAGAAGTATTTCGAAGAACTGATTGATAAGATGAAGGAAGAGAAGGGTGTAACTCAGGACGTTGAGCTGACAGCAGATGATCTGAAGGATCTGGCAGAGCAGTTTAAGGCAGAGTACAAAGAGAAAATCGGCGCTGATTTCCCGACAGATCCGAAGGAGCAGCTGATGGAAGCCATCAAAGCCGTATTCCGTTCCTGGGACAACCCGAGAGCCAATGTTTATCGCCGTGACAACGATATTCCATATTCCTGGGGTACTGCCGTTAACGTACAGATGATGGCATTCGGCAACATGGGTGAGACATCCGGTACCGGTGTTGCATTTACCCGTGATCCTGCTACAGGTGAGAAGCACCTGATGGGTGAGTTCCTGATGAACGCACAGGGCGAGGACGTTGTGGCCGGTGTCCGTACACCTCAGAAGATCGATCAGTTAAAGGAAGTTATGCCGGAAGTTTACGAGCAGTTCGTAGGCATCTGCAATACTCTGGAGGATCACTACAGAGATATGCAGGATATGGAGTTTACTATCGAGGACAGAAAACTTTACATGCTCCAGACACGTAACGGCAAGAGAACTGCCAAGGCAGCTCTTAAGATTGCATGCGATTTGGTAGATGAGGGTATGATCGATGAGAAGAAGGCCGTGGCCATGATCGACCCGAGAAACCTGGATACTCTGCTTCATCCTCAGTTTGATCAGGAGGCACTGAAGAAGGCAGAGCCCATGGCCAAGGCTTTGGCTGCATCTCCAGGTGCTGCCTGCGGTAAGATTGTATTTACGGCAGAGGATGCAAAGGCATGGGCAGCAAGAGGCGAGAAGGTAGTTCTGGTTCGTCTTGAGACTTCACCGGAGGATATCGAAGGTATGAAGGCTGCTCAGGGTATTCTGACCGTTCGCGGCGGTATGACAAGCCATGCAGCCGTAGTTGCCCGTGGTATGGGTACCTGCTGTGTATCCGGCTGTTCCGAGATTGCCATGGATGAGGCCAACAAGAAGTTTGTCCTTGCAGGAAAAGAGTTCCATGAGGGTGATTGGCTGTCTATCGACGGTTCTACCGGAAAGATTTATGACGGAATTATTCCTACCGTAGATGCCACCATCGCCGGTGAGTTCGGCAGAATCATGGGCTGGGCTGACAAGTATAGAAGACTGAAAGTAAGAACCAACGCGGATACTCCGGCTGATGCAAAGAAGGCAAGAGAGTTAGGCGCAGAAGGTATCGGCCTGTGCCGTACGGAGCATATGTTCTTCGAGGGCAACCGTATTGATGCATTCCGTGAGATGATCTGTGCTGAGACCGTAGAGGAGAGAGAAGCGGCGCTGGAGAAGATTCTTCCGGAGCAGCAGGGCGACTTCGAGAAGCTGTATGAGGCTCTGGAAGGCAACCCGGTAACCATCCGTTTCCTGGATCCGCCTCTTCATGAGTTTGTTCCTACGGAGGAAGAGGATATTAAGAAATTGGCTGATGCTCAGGGCAAGACCGTAGAGCAGATCAAGATCATCTGTGATGCGCTTCATGAGTTTAACCCGATGATGGGACATCGTGGATGCCGTCTGGCAGTTACCTATCCGGAGATTGCCAGAATGCAGACCAAGGCTGTGATCCGTGCCGCTATCAATGTGAAGAAGGCACATGCGGACTGGAACGTATGCCCGGAGATCATGATTCCTCTTATCTGCGATATTAAGGAATTAAAGTTTGTGAAGAAGATTGTGGTTGATACGGCGGATGCTGAGATTGCAGCAGCAGGCGTAGAACTGAAATATGAAGTCGGCACCATGATTGAGATCCCGAGAGCGGCTCTGACTGCTGATGAGATCGCAAAAGAAGCTGAATTCTTCTGCTTCGGCACCAACGATCTGACCCAGATGTGCTACGGCTTCTCCCGTGACGATGCAGGTAAGTTCCTGAATGCTTACTATGATACCAAGATCTTTGAGAATGATCCATTTGCTAAGCTGGATCAGATTGGCGTTGGCAAGCTGATGGAGATGGCTATTAAGCTGGGCAAGCCGGTTCGTCCGGAGCTGCATGTAGGTATTTGCGGCGAGCACGGTGGTGATCCGTCTTCCGTAGAGTTCTGCCATAAGATTGGATTGGATTATGTGTCCTGCTCACCGTTCAGAGTTCCGATTGCTAGACTGGCGGCGGCTCAGGCTGCGATTAATGAAGGCTAGTAATAGCAAAAGGTTTGATTTTGCAGAACAAATTTTCCGATTTCGCAAAATTTAATTTTCGCTGAGACGGAAACCAAAAACCAATAGAATTACCAGATGGGCCTTGAGGGATCACACCTTCAAGGTCCTCTTCTTCTCCTTCCGTTCCCCAAATCCTCCCCCCAAAGAAAACCCCACCCTCTTCCTCTCTTTCCATCTCCAACTTACCCCCATTACCAACAACCCCTCTTCCTCTCCTTTTTCTCTCAATCTCTCTCAAATCCTTGAAAAATGGGCATTTTCTCTTCTTCTTTTCCTTTTTCTCTCGGTATTTAGAGGGTGGTGGCGGTGTCTTGATAGTGGGAAAAAATGGAGAAGAAGAGGAGAGAGAAGAGGATTTCTTCTTCTTTTCTGCGTTCTCTCAGTATTTAATGGGGGCTGGATGTTGATGGGAAAGTGTGGTAAAATAAGAGAAAGGTAAAGGATATCTCATCATTGATTTCTCTTTTTTCTCTCTGATAAGGAAAGGATGAGGAGAGGTAGAGGAGGGAAAATTAAAATCTGCATAGAGAGAAAACTGTTTTTGTGACATCAGCTGTAAAGTCCGAAAAGCCAGTGTT
>CAYWRB010000282.1:0-4401 GCA_964460025.1 uncultured Hungatella sp. | reverse complement strand
TCCATCTGCATGTCCATCAGATGTTTATCCATGGATTCCTCCGGCACCTTCAAAAGCTCCGCTGCCTGGCAAAACAACTCTTCCTTGGGAAGATATGTATGTCCCTGGCCGGAGGCCGTAAGAAGGGTATACAGAATCCCTGCCTTGATCCGATAGTCGGAGTCCGTAAAGATTCCTACCTTCCGGGCAATTTCGTCCGCCATCTTAAACCCTATGCCCGGAATATCATCTGCCAGACGGTAAGGGTTTTCCTTTATGATGCCGTACATCCGGGGACCATAAGCCTGATAGATCTTGGCTGCCAGATTCATGGAAATGCCATAGCCCTGGAGAAAGATCATAGCCTGGCGCATATCCTTTTTCTCTTCCACCTGATCGGATATGGCCATAGCCATCTTCTCGCTGATCCCTTTTACCTCTGCCAGCCTCTCCGGTTCCTCCTCGATGATGCGGAAGGTATCTGCCTTGAATCTGCGGACAATTCTGGCAGCCAAAGCGGCCCCCACGCCTTTGATGGCGCCGGAGCCAAGATACCGTTCCATGGCCGCAGTATCCTCAGGAGTCTTGACCTGATAGGATTCCACGGTCATCTGTTCCCCATAGACAGGGTGTTCCGTCATGGTTCCCGATGCCTCGATCATCTCTCCTTCGCTTATATAATGGAAGGTTCCTACCAGCACATACTCCTCATGGTCCGCAGACACACTCAATACCGAATATCCGTTATCCTCATTGCGAAATTTTATTTTCTCAACAAAACCTGTTATGGTTGCCATTGGTCTTAGAAATCTCTCTTGCTGTTATCTCCATGGTTGAACTCAATATATTTGCCGGTACCGATAGCCACTGCCGTCAAAGGATCCTCCGCAATCATGGTGCTGATCCCGGTCTTCTCCTCAATCAGAGCATCCAGACCGCTGAGCAGAGAACCGCCTCCGGTTAAGACAATCCCTCTGTCAAATATATCCGCAGCCAGCTCCGGAGGGGTTCTCTCCAGCACATTGTGTACCGCATCTACGATCTGCATGGCCGGCTCTCTCAATGCCTCCAGAGTCTCGTCCGACGTAACCACAATGGTTTTGGGAAGACCTGTCACCAGGTTGCGTCCTCGTACCTCCATGGTAAGGACTTCCGGCCTTCTGTATGCGGCCCCGATATTGATCTTTATCTCCTCAGCCGTCCTCTCGCCAATCAGAAGATTATGTTTTTTCCTCATATAGCGAACGAGAGCCTCATCAAAATCATCTCCTGCCACTTTTATGGAAGTACTGACAACCGTGCCTCCCAGCGAAATCACGGCGATATCCGCAGTACCGCCTCCGATATCCACAATCATATTGCCGCAGGCTTTGGCAATATCAATCCCTGCGCCGATGGCCGCAGCCACCGGTTCCTCGATGATAGAAACGTCCCTGGCGCCGGCCTGATAGGTGGCATCCTCCACTGCTTTCCGCTCTACTTCCGTAGCTCCACTGGGAATGCACACGCTGATTCTCGGCTTTCTCAAGGTCTTTTTGCCCACTGCTTTAGTGATGAAATATTTTAACATCTTTTCCGTCACCGTATAATCAGAGATCACTCCCTGACGCAGAGGCCTGACTGCCACAATGTTGCCCGGAGTTCGTCCGATCATCAGACGGGCTTCCTCCCCGATAGCCATAATCTTTCTGGAGTCACGGTCAATGGCCACCACAGACGGTTCCTTTAACACGACTCCTTTTCCTTTAATATATACTAAAATACTGGCTGTTCCCAGATCAATACCGATATCATTTGACATTACCATACTTCCTAATTCCTCCTGTCTTATGGCGCTTTCTATATTGTGCTTATGGAATGATTTCCCATCTCATCCATATTGTCTCATATTATCTTTATTATTATATACAATCTACAGGGGTTTTTAAAGGTTTTTTTTTATTTTATTTTTTTTATGATTATTTTATCAGGAGTACACATTTTTGTCACAATTATTGGATATATTATAAGTACGTTATCCGAAAGGGTAACGGGCCTTTGTTTCAAGTTAACCACTTGAAATCACAAAGCTTTTTCATACTCATACCTGCTAAGGGTCAAACCTTAGCAGGCCCCCCTTTAAAAAATTTCTTTATATTATACCTACCATTCCCTTTGAGAGCGGCCCTGCATGGACAGGGTCGTTTTTTTGCGTCTGAACCCGTGAGAATAAAAAATAGTTGAAATGCCACACTAAACTGGGTATGATAGGAATATCGTTATATTTTACACAGGAGGATACGAAAACCATGTATACTTACCCATGGTACCATTGGATCACATTTTTCTATCTGTATTGCTTTTTCGGGTGGATCTTCGAATCCACATATGTTTCTCTCAAGACACGCCGTTTCGTAAATCGGGGTTTTCTCCGGCTTCCCATGCTGCCTCTGTACGGCACCGGGGCTGTCATGATGTTGTGGGTATCCCTGCCTGTTAAGGATAACCTGTTTTTGGTGTATCTATTCGGTGTCATTGCCGCTACGATTCTGGAATATGTTACCGGGTATGTGATGGAACGGTTATTTAAAATGAAATATTGGGATTATAGTAATCAGCGGTTCAATCTGAATGGCTATATCTGCCTAAGCTCTTCCATCGCCTGGGGATTTCTTACCATATTTATGACGGAGATCATTCACCGCCCCATTGCGGAGTTTGTTCTGGGTTTAAATCCAACGGTTGAATTCTGTTTTGTATTTGTGGTCAGCGTATTATTTGCCACGGATTTCGTAAAATCCACCAAGGAGGCTCTGGACCTTGGCCGTGCTCTGGAAGCTATGACAAAACTGAAGGAAGAGGCAGAGGAAATGCAGTTGCAGCTTGCTCTCCTTAAAGAAGAAGCCTCTTTGAAAGCAGCTGAGATCAGGGAATCGGCGGCGGACCGGGTGTCTGGCTTAAGAAGCGATGCCATTGCTCTGGCTGCTGACTTAAAGGCAGACTCTGCAATCCGAGTGGCAGAAGTGAAAGCGGATGCCCAGGCCAGAATTGCTGAGCTAAAGACAGGTGCTGCGGCCAAAGTGGCCGAACTTCAGGAAGAAGCGGCAGCCAGAACCGCTGGTTTGAAGGCGGAAGCCACTGCCAGGGCGGAGTCGATTCATGAGGAAGTGTCCCAGAAAGCCATGGAAATCTCCCAGCACGTATCCATGCTGACTGCCCGGAAAGAGGAAGAATATTCCCAGCGTGAAACTGCCCTTTTAGCCAGACTTCACGTGTTAAAAGAGCGGCGTCAGAATCTGACCTCCCACATGTCGTCTTACAGAAGAAGGCTTTTAACAGGCAATCCGTCCTCCTCTTCCAGGAAGTTTTCCGAGGCATTAAAGGAGCTGCGGGATAATCTTCGGTGAAAGGCTGAATTTCATTTTCCTATAATGGGCACCGCCAGGTCCCGGTCAGTTCTGCTGATAACTTGCCTCTCGGGGCCCGCGTGCATATAAAAAGCCAGGAACAGCAATTTGCAATTCCTGGCTTCTTTTCGTCTATTCTCCCATCTCCGAAAGGTAACATGAAGAGCAGCAAAAACTACATCATGGAATTAACCATGGCTTCTACCGCTTCTCCAAACACCTTGGATTTAGCCTCGGCATCCTCCAGAGAGGTGCCTTTTACTCCATAGTAAAACTTGATCTTGGGCTCTGTTCCTGAAGGTCTTACACACATCCATGCGCCGTCGTTCATGTCATAGTAGAGAACATTGGATGCCGGAAGTCCGGTAGGCTTTACCTCTCCTGAAGCCATATCTTTAATGGTATCCAGCTTGTAATCTCTGGCTGATACTACCTTATAGCCTCCTACCTCTGCCGGTGTATTATTGCGCAAAGTATCCATAATCTTCTGGATCTTTGCCAGTCCCTCTATTCCCTTTAAGCCGATGGACTTCACCGCATCTTTGTAATATCCGTATTTCTCATACATGGCGACCATGGCATCCCACAGGGTCATATTCTTGGTCTTATAGTAAGCGGCAGCCTCGCACAGAGCCACACTGGCGGATACCGCATCTTTATCCCTGGCGTAGGTTCCGATGAGGCAGCCATAGCTTTCTTCCAGTCCGAACATATAATGTCCTTCTCCTGTGCGCTCTTCCTTTAAAATCTGCTGGCCAATCCACTTAAATCCTGTCAGACACTCTACCAGCTTACAGCCGTAAGAAGCTGCCACAGCATCAACCAGGTTGGTAGTCACGATGGACTTTACTACTTCCCCGTCTGCGGGAATCTGATTCTTCTCCGCCTTCTGGCTTAACACATACTCGCACAGAAGGGAGCCGGACATATTGCCTGTAAGCGGAATATACTGACCGGATTTGCTGTCTTTTACATAGACGCCCAGACGGTCTGCATCTGGGTCCGTGGCCAATACCAGGTCCGCATTCAGTTCTTT
>CAYWRB010000281.1:0-4416 GCA_964460025.1 uncultured Hungatella sp. | reverse complement strand
AACTCATTTTTATGGGCTCCTCCTTGATCTATATGTGAACCGCCTTGTCTAAAGGGCGTTACACTTCAAGTTAGCATTATATCATAGGTTTTCCATAAATACAAGAGGCTGTATTAAGGGAAAATAGAATAAAAATACTTGCCTTTCAGGCAATATTTTGGTACAGTGGACTCATACAAAGAATCATCTGGTTCTAAACATGTACACACCAGGAAAAGGAGAACTTATGGGACGCAAAAAGAATCATGAGGAAGAGATTGACGAGAGAGAGGATATTACCGTTACCCTGACCCTGGATGATGACCGGGAAGTGGAATGTGCGGTTCTCACAATTTTTGAAGCAGGCGGCAGAGATTATATTGCCCTTCTGCCTCTTGATGATGTGGAGGCAGAGGAAGGGGAAGTATATCTTTACCGTTACACCGAGGTTGACGGCCAGCCGGAGCTTGAGAATATCCAGGATGACGACGAATATGAGATTGCATCCGACGCCTTCGATGAATTCCTGGATACACAGGAATATGACCAGCTTGTCAGCGAGGAAGATCTGGAAGATTTGGAGGAACTTCCGTAGCCAGCCGGCTGTTCTGATATTCTCCTGAAAACGTAACATCCCGTCCAAACCATGCCGGTGCCGTAAACGCATCGGCTTCTTCTTTTGTCTGAAATTCCACCTCCACCAGCATCAGCCCTTCATAGCGCCCGTCAAAAATATCCAGCTCCGCCGTAAGATCTGTCCCCTCAAGGGGAATCCGATACCGTCTTTTCGTCAGGACAATACCGTCCGCTTTTTGAAGCAGATGATGGTACGCCTCTTTGGTCAAAGGAAGATTATACTCTTCCCGAACCAAAAGCCCTTTGGATTTGTAAGTAAGGTAATAGGTATGGTCTTCCTTCCGCACCCGGACTACCGGCTCCGTGCACAGATATGCCTGCTCAAGCTGATGAGACGGATACGTCTCATACCCTTCCGGCAAATAGGAAACCAGATATTTTCTCTCTATTTCCATGAGACACCTTCCTTTTTTGTTTCTATCATTTTCCCGATTTTTTCCATTTCCTTTTGCGGCAGCCAGAAAAACGCATCTTTCCCATTCCCTTTTGCGGCAGCCGGGAAAACGCATCTTTCCCATTCTCTTTTACAGCAGGCGGGAAGTCGCGCTTGCGAACTCAGTATTCTATCCCTTTTCTTGCCTGAAGCCCGCTGTCAAACGGGTGCTTTTTCTTTTGAATCTCCGACACATAATCCGCAAGAGCCAGCAATTCTTTGGAGGGATCTCTTCCGGTCATCACAACTTCCAGTCTGTCCGGCCTCTTTGTCACGTGTTCCACCAGCCTCTGTTCCGATACCAGTCCGTAATTGCAGGCCGCCATGATCTCATCCAGAACCAGCATCTCATATCCTTCCTCAAAAACCATGTCCCACGCCGTCTCAAGCAGCTCCCCATAATAGTTTTTTGCCTCTTTTTTCTGAGACTCTGTCATCTGGAAATAGAACCCGAATGTCTTTACACAAGGAAGCACCGTAATCCCTGTAATCTGTGAAAGCGCCATAACCTCTCCGGAATCATCTGTCTTTAAAAATCTGGCCACAAGAACCTTCCTTCCCCTTCCGGCCGCCCTTACCGCCAGCCCTAAAGCCGCCGTGGTCTTTCCTTTTCCGTCGCCGCAGTAAATATGGACCAACCCCATATCATTTCGCCTCCAAATACTCTCCGACAAACCGCGACCTCTCCTGCTTCCTGCCATACCTCTCCTGGACATAGCACACATGAAGCCGTTCCTTTGCCCTTGTCATAGCCACATAGAACATACGCCGTTCTTCCTCAATATCCGCATCCAATACCGCCTTCCTGTGGGGAGTGATACCTTCATTGGCATCCAGAATATAAACGATCTTAAATTCCAGCCCTTTGGAGCTGTGCATGGTCATCAAAGCCACTCCCTCCGAGGCTGCCTTCTGAAGCCTGGCCTGCTCTTTCAGCTTTTCCTTATACTCTTCCATATGGGAAAACCAGGCATCCACGGTCTTAAATCCTCCGGCGCTTTCCTTCAGCTGCTCCAAAATATCCAAAAGTTCCTCTTCCTTCATCCGCCGGAAGCGGGCATATTCTTTTATATAGTCATCATATCCTACGGCTTTGCGGATATAGTTCACCGCAGCTGCCGGCGGCATACCTTTCAGCATCCTAAGGTCATACTCCAGCTGTTCGACCCGTTCCACCATCCATCCCTTGTCCTGATAAAAGGATTTCACCTTGTTCCAGGAAACAACAGAATCCTCCAGGGCGTCCCTGCTTATATAACGGTTCGGACGGTTTATGATCTGAAGCAGATTGCTCCGTTTTAAATCCCCTCCTGCAGCCCGTATATAGGCCAGAACATTTTTCGAAATCCAGTGTTCGTAGAGATTGGGCAGGGAATCCTTCATGGTAAAAGGAATATTATACTCCATCAGTTTCTCGATCATCAGTCTGGGATTTAAATTGGTCCGGTACAAAATCGCAATATCTTCCAAACGATACCCCGCCCTGACATAATCTTGTATTTCTTCCACAATTCGAAGAGTCTCCTGCTGAGGTTCCTTGCCGGCGCACGTAATCACCGGTTTTCCCGTCCCTTTGGCTGCGGTCAACACCTTCTTGTATCGTTTGGTGTTGTGGTTTATAAGGGCCACAGCCCTATCCACGATCTCCTTGGTGGAGCGGTAATTGGTTCCCAAAAGCACGGTTTTTGCTTCCGGATAATCCTTGGTAAACCCCAGCATAATCTCCGGCCTGGCTCCCCGGAACCGGTATACGGACTGGTCATCGTCCCCCACAATAAACAGATTGTTCTCAGGAGAAGCCAGCATTTTGACGATCTCATACTGAACCTTGTTGATATCCTGAAACTCATCGATGAGGATATACCGGAATTTATTCTGCCATGCCCTAAGGATGTCCTTTCTGCGGACAAATAATTCATGGCACATGACCAGCATATCGTCAAAGTCTAAAAGCCCTGTCTTCCTCATCCGCTCTTCGTAGCCCTGATACAGCTTTTTAAACACAGACTCCGAGCAGTTCCGGGAGTAATAGTGATCCAGGCTGAGCATTTCACTCTTTACAAAACTGATCTCTCCCAAAATAGAAGGGACAAATTCATGCTCATCCTCAATCTCCAGCCCGTATTGTTGGATCAGCTCCCGGATATACTGATTTTTTTGTTCTTCCCGTACAATGTTGGAGGCCTGATAACGGTACGCATGTTTTAATATGGTGAAAAAAACAGAATGGAAGGTACCGAAGCTGACTCCGGTATATTTTCCTTCCATCAGCGTGTCAAACCGCTCCTGCATTTCTCGTGCGGCAGCCCTGGTAAACGTGATAACCAGAATATTGCCCGGATCAATGCCATGTTCTATTAAATATTTGGTTCTGTGAGTGATCACAGTGGTTTTGCCTGACCCTGGCCCGGCAAGAACCATCATAGGCCCGTGTATATGGCTTATGGCCTTCTTCTGTGAAGGATTAAATGCCATAGATTATGACTCCTTAAGCAGCCGGATTCCCTGACGGATTCTCTCCAGAGACTCTTCCTTCCCCAGAACTTCCATAATCTCCGTGGCTCCTGCCGGTGTCATCTGTTTGCCGGACACTGCGGTGCGGACGGGCCACATGACATAACCTGTCTTGTATCCCTTATCCGATACATATGCGGACAGAGTCTCGTAAAGAGCATCGTTGGAATAATCCTCCTGGGCCTCCAGAAGGGGAAGTACCTCCGTTAACACCTGGAGAGAAGTCTCCCTGGTAGTCTTCATCTTCTTGTGGACATACATCTGGGGATCGTACTCTGGCATCGTCTCAAAGAAATCAATATGGGCCGCAATATCCGGGAATACTTCTATCCTGGTCTTTACCATAGCTGCAATCTTTTTTAAATCCAGATCCTTTTTAATCACATCCCGGATATAGGGCTCCGCCATATGGTAGAACCGGTCAAACTCCATGGCCTTTAAATACTCGCCGTTCATCCATTTCAATTTTGTCACGTCAAAAACTGCCGGGGACTTGCTCATATGGCGGTAGTCAAAGGCCTCCACCAGTTCCTTAAGAGAAAATATCTCCCTGTTGTCCTCCGGTGACCACCCAAGAAGTGCCACATAATTGACGACAGCCTCGGACACAAAGCCCTGCTCGATCAGATCCTCATAGGAGGAGTGGCCGCTTCTCTTACTTAATTTTTTGTGCTCCTCGTTGGTAATCAGCGGACAGTGGACATACACCGGAACCTCCCAGCCAAAAGCATCATACAGGCGGTTGTACTTGGGCGACGAGGACAGATACTCATTTCCCCGCACCACATGGGTGATCCCCATCAGATGGTCATCCACCACATTGGCAAAATTATAAGTGGGGTATCCGTCAGATT
>CAYWRB010000280.1:1053-4423 GCA_964460025.1 uncultured Hungatella sp. | reverse complement strand
ATTGATACTTATATTATAGGTTCTCTTAAAAAGTATTTCAATCACTTTCTCCCTCCGTTTCATTCCTTTAGCATTCGCTCCAACTCATCCATTCCGTCTGCTATCTGTCTCTCTAATTCCCTCAACTCCGCCAAAATCTTCGTTGTCGGTGGATATTCTACCGGCACATACTCTGTTTCCTTATATTTATTAATCGAAAGGTCATACTCATTCTCTACAATTTCCTGTTTTGGAACACAAAAACTTTGCTCTGTCCGTTTCCTCTCCCTTTCTCCGTCTAACTTGTGAAATCTGGCAATGATATCCGGTATATCGTTGTCTGCCACCGGAGTTCTCTTATCATCCAGACTAAGCCCGTCCGCTTTCATATCATAAAACCAGACTTGGTCTGTTCCTCCATGTCCTGTCTTTGTAAATATAAGAACCGCTGTAGACACTCCTGCATATGGTTTAAATACACCGGATGGCATGGAAATCACAGCTTCCAGACGATTATTTTCGATTATCTCCTTGCGGATTGCCTTATGAGCCGTAGAAGAACCAAACAGCACGCCATCCGGAACAATACATGCGCATCGCCCTCCTGTTTTCAGCATCCTTAAAAACAACGCAAGAAAAAGCAACTCTGTTTTTTTGGTCTTACACACCTTTAAAAGGTCGGCAGACACAATATCGTAATCCAAAGAACCCTTAAATGGCGGATTTGCCATAATAATACTGTATTTTTCTCTATCTTCATTCTGATCCGAAAGGCTATCCCGATATTCAATAAACGGATTCTCTACTCCATGAGTCATCATATTCATTGCTCCTATACGGAGCATTGTCCTGTCCATATCAAATCCATGGAACATGCGATTCATATAATGTTCTTTATTCTGAGGGCTGAAAAATATTTCCTTTTTATAATTCTCTTTCAAATACTCACTGGCAGTTACAAGAAAACCGGAAGTCCCACAGGCCGGATCACAGATCATGTCATCCGGCCTGGGTGCTATCAGCTCCACAATCATCCTAATAATATGCCTGGGAGTGCGAAACTGTCCATTTACTCCTGCCGTTGCTATCTTCGACAGCAGATACTCGTACACATCCCCACGGGTATCCGATTCCTTCAGCTGTGCCATTCTCTCATAAATATCATCCATAGCCGTAACAATTTTATCCAGCATTAAGGGCGTAGGAATTTTAAAAATAGCATCGCTCATATACTTCGCATACGCGCTGTTCTTATCCCCATGCAAATTCTTAATAAATGGGAAAACCCAATCCTGTACAACAGAATACATCTTCCCTGCCGGAAAATCATGAAATACGCTCCACTTCAACAGATTGCCATCTACCGTATGGCCGCCTGCCTGTACTTCCCCTGCAAAAATACTCTGATACGGCATCTCCAGCATGGCCGCTTCTTTCGCACGTAAATTATCAGAATCATCCAGATCCCGAATAAACATCAGGTAAGTCATCTGTTCAATCACATCCAGAGGATTTGTCAGTCCGCCTGTCCAGAAGATTTCCCACAAGCTGTCAATCTTATTTTTTAATTCACCTGTAATCATCCACTCATCCTCCCATTTTCAAGCAAAAACATACAATATCAATTACTATTTTCTTCTTCACGCCAACCACCCTACCATTTCCGTTATATATCCTCTTATTCCCCTAAGTCTCATCTCTTCCTGACCGGAACCTGAATCTTGTAAATCAACTGTTTGGAATCCCGCAAGGGAAACTGTGTAAGCACTTCACAGATATAATCTCCGCAGGGCGTCATTTCATCACGCTCCATCTCCTCATACAATTTTCGGGCATACTCTATTTCCAGTGAAGTGTTGTCCGATACCACTGATATATACATATTCTGGGGAAGTGTACAGATGCTGTCCGTATGCGGATATAAATCATCAACAAAGATGAATGCGGTCTGAGACCTGTAGGTTCCTCTGACAAAATGCTCCTGCTCCATCAAGGTTCCTACATTTACAAAATAAGAGGGCGGCAGATGATTCTCATGAAGGTAGTTCTGCATATGGCGCAGCATATTCTCGTATCCGGTATATCCCTGGGCAAAGAAGTCAAATTCCGTATGCTGTACATCGATTTTCCGCTCCGGGACATACTCAAAAAACACCTGTCCAAATGGCGGCAGGGAATGAAGCACCTGCAGATTCTTCTGAATGCGATTTAAATTATTGCGGCTCATAGACAGACTGCGGATCTCATCGGTCAATTTCCCTGTCTGCTCTTCCAGCACCTGCAAAAGCATCTCCTCCGAGGAAAGTTCAAAAATTTCCCGAATTTGCTCTAAGGACAGGCGGCAGCTTTTCAACGCATGGATCAAATCCAATTTAGCGCACTGATCCAGGGTATAGTATCGGTATCCGGTTTCCGAGTCCAGGTATTTGGGCTCCAAAAGTTTATTCTTATCATAAAGTCTAAGGGTCTGTGTACTGATATGGTTTAAGTCTGCCATCTCCCCGATCCTGAAAAGTTTCTGATCCATCCCTGTTCCTCCCACATCATATCCATCTCCAGTATATCGTGTGACCATAATTTTTTCAACCAAAAACTGCCTGTTCTGCTTTTGGAATCATTCAGATGCCACCCTTGAACGGTTACCTCTTTTTAACGGCTTCGAAAAAAATTACCGGTTGGACATTGACTTTATACTTACTATAAGGTATAGACTATCCTTAACTATATAATGGTTAATCTTAAAGGAGGGTTTTATCTATGGAAAGAAAGATTACATTTGCACAATACGGATGTGGCAAGATGGGCAAGTATCTGATCCGATATGGAATCGAAAAGGGAGCTTCCCTGGTAGCTGCTTTTGACGTGAATCCCGCAGTGCTTGGAAAGGATGCCGCAGAAATCGTAGGCGATGGCTATCCGGCCACCGGCGTTACCGTTTCCGCGGCGGATCAGGCGGATCAGCTTCTTGGCACCCTGAAACCGGATGTCTGCATCATCGCCACCAGAAGCACCGTGGCAGAGCTGGAGGACATTTTTACAATCTGCGCCAAACATGGCATCAATGCTATCACCACCTGCGAGGAAGCACTGTACCCCTGGAACTCTTCTCCTGCCCTGACCCACAAGCTGGACAAGCTTGCCAAGGAAGGCGGCTGTACCCTCACCGGTGTGGGATACTGCGATCTGGTATGGGGCACCATGGTAACCAATCTGGCCGGTTCTTCCTTTAAAATCACAAAAATTCTTGGCAGCAGCTGGTACAATGTGGAGGATTATGGGATTGCCTTGGCAGAAGGCCATGGCGCCGGATTCTCACCAGAACGGTTCGAACAGGAGATTGCCAATATCAACAATATGCCTTCCGATGAATTGAAGGAAATGATTGAAAGCG
>CAYWRB010000280.1:0-1043 GCA_964460025.1 uncultured Hungatella sp. | reverse complement strand
ATGTTCCGTCCTATATGTGGAACCAGAACGGCTGGCTCTGCAGCAAAATGAACCTTCATATTACATCCCAGACTCAGAAATGCTATCCTACCACGCACTCTGAGGATCTGTTCTCCACAACCCTCAATGCCACCATCAAAGCCGGCAATCCTACAGGCATGCGTGCGGTAGTTACTACGGAGACAGAGGAAGGCATCACTCTGGTAACCGAATGTGTAGGCAAGGTATTTGCACCGGACGAGTTTGACCGGAATGACTGGACCTTCGTAGGCGAACCGGAAACCACGGTTTCCGTCAACCGCCCCGCAACGGTAGAGATGACCTGCGCCACCATTGTCAATCGTATTCCTCAGCTGATCGACGCACCTGCCGGATACGTGACTACTGATCAGTATCCATATAATGAGTACTGTGTTCATGATTTACATACTTATGTAAAGACGAAATAACTTCCGGCATGCCTGCTTTTCTGCAGCGAAAGAAAATTTATTACAGGGCTGTCATTCAGACAGCCCTGCGATTCTATGCCGCCACCGCATTTAAATTCACCTGCTCAATCACTTTGCGGATTCCCATCCATACGGACATATCCGTAAATACCTCCACAATACTTCCCTGATCCGTAAACGGAGCTTCCTGCAGCACAGACAAATCTTTCATCGCACCATTACGAACGATAAATTCCACAATCTGATTTACAAAGTATATCTGCCTGCTGTCCAGATTTGTGAATATTTCTCTTTAGCTTTGCAATTGCCTCATAATTCTGATGCCAGCGGATATAGTATTCTGCCTTTGTCTTATAGCCCATCCTGACCCACCCAAAGTATGTGAAGCAGGCCAAGGGCAAAAAGACCTATTTCCGTGACGCAATCCACATCGCCAATCTCTTCCGCATGGATCTGGTCGCTGCCTCCTTTATCCCGCCGGCGGACATCCGGGATCTGCGTGAATTATGCCGTTACCGGCTGAAACTCACATACATCCGCACTTCTGAAAAAAACCGGTTCCAGAATTCCATGACAATCTCGAAAGTGTGCCTT
>CAYWRB010000279.1:2958-4424 GCA_964460025.1 uncultured Hungatella sp. | reverse complement strand
CCATTCCTCTACATCAGCTGCCACATCAGATACGGATTCAGCTGCAGTTTCATGGACCACTGCAAATCCATCGGAAATCACGGTAGAATCTGGTTCCAACTCCTGAATCGTATTAGGTGTGCTGGAAAGACGGCTGCCTCTATGAACATCAAAAGGCAACCGCAAAGTAGGCGATCAGAATCTTTCCTGATTCCGCATTCTCCGTGTTGTCAACGCTCTCTGTGCTGTTTTCTACGTTATCCTGCGAATTCTGCACACTGCTCTCTGCCACCTGACTGGATTCTGTCTGTGGGGACGAATTACCGGTATGATCAGGCTCATTCGCTGCTCCACAGGCTGTCAAACCAAACATCAATGCAGTGGTTAATACAAATGCAATTTTTCTTTTCATATTCTTTGTTTCCTTTCTACTTAATAGATTTTCGTGGCGTTTAATGCTTTTGCCGTACAGGCCGAGTAATGGTTGATGATCTCACTGTGTCCGATATCCAACGCTGCAATCGCATCCATGTCCTTACTGTCCAGGGCAAAGTCCCATATATCCAGATTTTCCTCCATCCGCTCCTTCCGGGCGGATTTGGGAATGACAACGACACCCCGCTGGATATGCCACCGTAAAATGACCTGCGCCGTACTCTTCTGGTACCGGGCGGCAATCTTGCTCAGAAGACGGTGACGGAAAATATTCCGCTGCCCCTCGGAGAGCGGCCCCCACGCCTCCGGCTGAACCTTGTACCGGCTCATTGTCTGAATTGCGGATTTCTGCTGGTAAAACGGATGGATCTCCACCTGATTGACTGCAGGCTGGATCTCATGGTTCACACACAGATCCACCAGACGGGCTTCATCAAAATTGCAGACTCCGATGGCACGGATGATCCCCTCACGGTACATTTCTTCCATGGCCCGCCATGCTCCATAATAATCGCCGAAGGGCTGATGGATCAGGTACAGATCCAGATAATCCAGTCCCAGCCGTTTCATGGAAGCTGCTGCCGCCTTTTTTGCCCCTTCATAGCTGGTATCCTGAACCCACAGTTTTGTGGTAATGAACAATTCTTCACGGGGGATACCGGATTTTTTGACGGCCAGCCCGACGCCTTCCTCATTTCCATAAGAAGATGCCGTATCGATCAACCGGTATCCGGCCGATAGCGCATCGCCGACACACCGTTCACATTCCTCCGGCAGAATCTGAAATACGCCATACCCTTCCTGGGGCATCTTTACCCCGTTATCCAACGTAATATAATTCATAGAAATCCTCCTTACTATATAATCTATCTTTTATCATCACGTTGCTTTTTCTGACTTTATCTTAGCGTGCTTCCCTCAAAAAGTACAATGCCCGTTTTGCACTCCACTATAATTTGAAAACATACTAAACTGTTTCCGCAAACCTCCCTGCCACTGCCACATCCGCAGAATTAAATAGTTACTGTAAAATACTGCTTGCAGCAATCGGC
>CAYWRB010000279.1:0-2948 GCA_964460025.1 uncultured Hungatella sp. | reverse complement strand
TTATCTTATCGTTCTTTCCCCAAAATGTACAATGCCGATTTTGCACTCCACTATAATTTGAACGCATAATAGTAATCTGTATCATTTCTCTCTTTATAAAAATATCTTTTAAATGGCCATAAGAATCTCCCCATTTGCTTTGGAATCTGTTATAATACAGACACATACTGCAAAGGAGGAGTTACTATGGCTGAATTAAATCAGTTTTACCAACTGGTTGCCATTGCCGATACCGGCACACTGTCAAAGGCTGCAGAGGTCGTCCACATCTCTCAGCCGGCGCTTACCCGCTCCATACAGAAATTAGAAGCCGAATGGAATGTCACCTTATTTGACCGGCAGAAAAATAAAATAACCTTAAACCAGACCGGAGAACTTGCTGTCCAGTATGCAAGACGCGTTCTGGATGACGTAGAGAATATGACGAAAGTCATCCAGGCCTATGAACGGAGCCTGCGGACAATTTCCATCGGTTCCTGTGCCCCCGGACCGCTTCTTGAACTGTACCCTATTTTAACAGAGCGTTTCTCCGGGATGACAATCTCCTCTGAAATGCGTAATCCGGATATTCTTCTGCCTGAACTGGAGAAGAATACCTATCAGCTCATTATTACTACCCATCCGATTGAGGCGCCCAATATGATATGCCGGGAATTTCGCACAGAGCAGCTTTACCTGACGGTTCCTCCGGCACATCCCCTTGCAAACCGTCATAGCGGAATATACCTTGAGGAACTGGCGGGTGAAACCATGCTACTGTATAAGGAGATCGGTGTCTGGAGCAGTTTAATTGAAACAAAAATGGCACAGACAAAATTTATTCTCCAGGATCAGGAGGAGGCTTTTGCTTCACTGGTCCAGGCATCGGCTCTCCCCGCTTTTGCTACAAACCTTACATTAGATAACGGAGACAGACGGCAAAACCGGGCAATTCTTCCGATTCTCGATCCGGAAGCAACGATTACTTTTTATTGCTGTGTCCACAAATCCAATAAAGCATACTTGCCTGGATCCTGAACAAATGGGAAAAGTCTGCTGTAATACAATCCGAAACAGCAGACTTCTTCCGGCAATTCTATCCGGATTTGTGGATTTGGGCAGAACGATCATTCCTTCCTGAACCTCAAAACGGAGAATAATCTGCCCTGCATTCTTTCCGTATTTTTCAGTCAGTTTCTGGAAAAACGGATTGCATTCCACCTGGTTCACTGCCGGAACGGTGTGAAACTGTGGAACAAACTCCTTCCAGATCTTCGGAGTCATATTGCTCACGCCGACGAACCGGATTTTCCCCTCCACCTTCGCCTCTTCCAGTGCTCTCCATGCACCAACTACATCACCATAAGGCTGATGCAGCAGTGTCGATATGGCGGTATCCGGCCTTCAATGCCGTAAGTACCGCATCATAAGCCGGCCCGTCATTGGGGATTAAAAACACGCCGAAACCAACAGCAGGTATCCTGTTTCCATCGTTTAATGTAATTGTTTTCATATCGTTTTTCATTTCCATCCTTCTATCCTTTCGTCTGCTCAAACAGCCAGCCCATGATCTCCTCATCAAAAGCAAACTGTGCACCGCCTCCATGCTGGTTGCTGATTCCGCGTACTGTGAAATATGAACTGTCTTTGATGTCAAGTACCAGTAACTTGTCTATTTCCGCCTCTGCTTCCGAAAACTGTCTGGCAACATATAAGCTGTTGCCGGTTGCTGTAAAATAAAATACCATCTTCTTCACCTCTTTCTGCCATGGTTTCCGGTGCTGCCGGATATCTACACCAGCCGGTTCACCACCAGCCCGGTGGCAAAGGAAAATATCATGACAAATGCAATATAAATCACAAAATTCCTGATACCCAGAACGATCTTCAGCGCTCCCAGATTGGTGATCTTGGTGGACGGCCCGGTAATCATAAATGCCGCCGCGCTGCCCATGCTCATCCCATCCATCAGCCACGCCTGCAAAAGAGGGATCGTTCCTCCGCCGCAGGCATACAGCGGCACACCGATGGTAGCCGCCATCAGGACACCGAACGCCTCGTTGCCGCCGAAGAAGGTTGTCATCAAATCCGACCGTACATAACGCTGAAATACTGCGGAGAGAAACACGCCGAACAGGAAATAAATGCCGGTCGCCCGGATATTCCGTCCGATATTTTTCATCAGACGCAGGAAAAGGTTGGGATCGGTATCGTGATTATGGGGTTCTTCAAATCCTGCAAAATTGAAAAACGGTTTTCCCCTGCCAAGGAACCGGATCAACAGTCCTGCCGCAATCCCGCAGAGAAAGCAGGAAATGATACGGACTGCCAGGGCAGTCGCTCCAAGCGCCGTACTGTAAATAATGAGCTGCGGATTCAGCAGGATGGAACACATCATAAAAGATGCCAGCCATTCATCCCGCATCCCGCTCCTGGAAAACGAGGCCGCCAACGGGATCGTTCCGTACATACAAAGGGGAGAGGCAATCCCCAGGAGGCTTACCGGCACGATTCCCGCAAGCCCCATTCTGCTTTCGCTCATAGATCGTAAGAGGCCGTGTATCCTGTCTTTCAGGAAAACCGAAACACAGGACCCCAATACAATGCCCAGCACCCAGTACCAGAAAATCTGCCGCAACTGTACATCAAAGTAGTACCAGAGGTACACAAATTCACGGTGCAGAACTTCAATCATCAATGCTCACCAGCTGATAGCTTCTGCTGCCAAGGCCAATCTCCTCTCCATGTTCCAGAACATGAATGGCGCCTCTGGACTCCATTCTCTGGATCAGGGAAGACGTATCATCCTGGGATGCATAGACCAGATCCACACATGCCTGGTCCAATGCCACCGGATCTGTGGACGCCAGGATCCCCATGTCATGCATGTCCGGCTCCGCCGGATTTCCATTACAGTCACAGTCGATAGACAGATGGTTCATCACACTGATATAGAGGATATTTCCGTC
>CAYWRB010000278.1:0-4430 GCA_964460025.1 uncultured Hungatella sp. | reverse complement strand
CCTGGAGTGGGGAACAAAAGCTTTCAATCTGTTCCCCGGTGTTCAAAATGATCTGATGGTGATCTGGTGTACCAATAACACAGGAAGAGGGGATACCAGGTTTCTGGCGAAAGAAGGAACTGTGGCGCAGGTGAAATTCTGGCTGGTAAGTTATTTGAATTCCGGTTTTTTTGAAGAAATGAGCGGCTGGGTTGACATTACCGCCCAGATTGAGAAAGCAGAGAGAAAGGAAGAAAAGAGGCATGGGTAAGTATTTTAGCGATGTGGTGGATAAAGCTATTGAAGATTTGTACTATTGCTGTGATAACGACAAGGCGAAAGCGGCGGCGGACGCATTATTGCTTGCGGCAAAGGACGGAGATGGGGATGCCTGCTATTTGCTTTCCCGCTGTTTTTCCGGTTCCTGCTACAGCTGGAAATACCACCCGTTTGAAGAAAACGAGGCGGCGGCTTATGCCATGCTTCATCAGGCAATTTCTTTGGGCAGCGCTGCGGCGGTTTTGGGGGCGCTCCGCATGGATATGCTGACACCGGAGTTTAAGGAAATCATGCCCTTTCACAGTATTCAGGAGGCATGGAAGGAAATCCTTGAAAAAGCCGAAAATGGCTGCGCATTCTGCCAGTATATGATTGGAAATACCTATTATTTTCTGGACATCATAGAGATTGAAGATCAAAAGGAAAGCAACTTTGTAAATAAAGAAGCTTGGAATGCCTGGAAACAGCTGCAAATAAAACAGTGCCTTCCCTGGTTCGAAAAGGCATTTTCCGGCGGCATGATTCTGGCAGGACGGAATTACTGCCATTATTACCAGCATGGCCGGGGAGATTACATTCCGCCGGAGCCGGGAAAAGAGGTTCCGATTATACGCCAGGGGGCCGAGCGGGGATACCCGGAGTGGATGTATGCCTATGCCAATCACCTTGCCTATAAAGAGAATAATTACAAAGAAGCCCTCCCCTGGGCGTTAAAGGCGGCAGAAGCCGGACACCTGTGGGGCTGGCATATTGTGGGAGATGCTTATTGGGACGGCACGGCGGTAGAGCGTAATATGCCCTATGCGCTTCAGTGTTACGAAAAAACTGCCGGTTATGGCAACGACAGCTATGCCTGCCGCCAACTGGGGCGTCTGTATTTCCACGGCTGGGGTACGGCTGTGGACTATGCACGGGCCGTTCAGTGGCTGGAGAAGGATGAGGAATCGGAATATGTCAGATATGATCTGCTGGGGATTTGCTATCTGCTGGGGTATGGCTGCCAGCAGGATCCGGCACGAGGAAAAGTGTACCTGGAAAAAAGCGAAAACTCGTCCTATAAAAGCTATGGGCTGGGAATGATGTATGCTGAGGGGATCGGTGTGCCGGAGAACATTGAAAAGGGTGTGGAGTATCTGAAGGCAGCGGGAAATTACGGGCCGGCCATGGAGGCACTGAAGCATTACAAGAAAAGCCTGTTTGGGGTATGGCGGCGGAAATCATAATTGAATTCGATCCAAAGAAAAAGTAATCTAGCATATTTATGTCCAGATTTGAAATTTATTTGGAAGAGGTGGTTTGACAGAGATGAAAAGAACGAGAAAACAAAGACTGTTTATTGCTGTAAGTATTTTTATTCTTATAGCGGCCGGATGTAGCCAAAAAGCAGAGGAAAATCAGGAGATACCGCAGGAAGAAGTGACTGGCGAAGAGTATCAAGATCCTGATGCAGAATCGATTGCTGAAATTTATGGTGATATTTATGACCAGGCAACAGAGATGGGAACGATTGGGACTCAGGAAGTGATGAGAAGTATTGTTGAAGGGATTGGAGAACATGGTTTTGTTGTGATAGATGAAGACAATCAGATTGATATGGTCGGCTCGGAACAGGTCTTACGTTTTTGCGAGACAGTAGATAAGGAACAAGAGGCAGAGATGACTATAATTGTAGTCACCAGTTCCGGCGGATTGAAAAAATATGATCTCCACACGGCAGGTGGCGCTGTGGATGTTGTCAGAGGATATTATCAGTATAGCAACGGGACTCTGGAAAATATGGGTACGGTAAGTTATCCGGCAGAATCGTGGAAGTATACGGAGGAAGGTTATCTGCTGTTTGAGGGGAATTATTATTCCGAAGGCTATTATGTACTTTCCCTCAGTGCGGAGCCGGAATATACGGCGCTGAGAGTTCAGCCGTTGGATGAAATATGCAGGGAATTAAACAGAATGTATTTACTGCCAGTGGGGTATGGAAGAAATAATCTTTTTCTTACTGATTGGAACGAAGAAGATTTTGGAAATCTGGATTTTTATGATTTATTTGATAAGTTTTATGATGATATCTATGAACAGCCGGTTCCACTGATATGTGATGATCATTTAGAAGCAGAGGCCGTTTACAGGATACCGGCAGAGGTATTTGGACAGGTTATTGAAAGCCATTTCCTGATAGACCATGAGGAGCTGCAGAAAAGGGCAGTCTATTTTCCGGAAGACCAAACGTATGAATACAGGCCCAGAGGGTTTTATGAGGTCGAGTATCCGGAGATTCCCTATCCGGAAGTGGTCAGTTATACAAAAAACAATGACGGAACTTTGACTCTGATTGTAAATGCCGTATATCCGGAAGAAAACACTTCCAGGGCATATACCCATAAAACAGTGGTTCGTCCTCTTGACAATGGTGGCTTTCAGTATGTATCAAATCAGCTTATGTTTCCGGAGGACGGTTATGAACTATGGTGGCATTCCGATCGGCTGACAGAAGATCAGTGGAAAAAAGTACATGAGGAGAATGATTAGTTGAAAAAACGTAACCGCCCAGATCGTTTGGACGGTTACGTTTTCATGTCTGCTTTTGCCAAAACGTTCATTCATATGTTGATGCCGTTTTTTGATGTGGGGCCGGAGACAAGGGGCGGCCGATCATATTCTGCTGATACTTTTTTGGTGAACAGCCTATTGATTTCTTAAATGTTTTGCTGAAGTAATGCTGATCGCTGAACCCGGAAAGCTCGGCTACGTCTTTGATTTTATATTCACCGGTTTGCAGCAGCCGGCAGGCATATTTTAACCGGATATCCATCAGATAATCCTGAAAAGAAACTTCTGCCACTTCTTTAAACAGCAGGCTTAAATAACAGTAATTCATGTGTTTTTGATGTGCAATTTCGCCCAATGAAATTTTCGTTGAAAAGTTTTCCTGAATATAAGCCTGTATTTCCCCGATTAAGGCAATTCGGGGATCCTTTTCTATGGAAAGAGATTCCGTATTTTCAAAAAAGTGTGTTAACAGTTCTCTTAGAAAGTCAATCCAATCCCATATAGATGAAAAATGATAAACTTCAGAGGGCATTTGCGGAAACGGCGTCATATGCAGTACTGAGTGGTCTCCTAATAAAACAAGGATCTTAAGATAAAGATTCTGCAATGCCTCATAAGAAAGAGAGGATTTCTCAATGGAACCGTACATGGACTTAAGCACGCTATCCAGCCGCCTTTGATCTTTGTGGGATATGGTTTCGTTTAAGTCGGATAAAAAGGATAAATCAATTTTGCCGGAAGTAAACCCAGCGATATCCGAAGGGTAAATCATGCTTTTCCCAGAACAGAGAATGCGGTGTTTCATACAAAGAATGGCTTCTCGAATGGCGGTGTTAAGGTCGGATCTCACGCCGCTGATGCCGAAGGTATATTGATAAGGCATAAGGGAACTGATTTCGGCCCGCAGAGAAGCCTCCAGCATCCGGATAAATGTGTTCCCCTTTATCTCATCTGTCTTCTGCGGAAAATAGAGGGCAATCAGAAATTCATGATAGCGGTTTTCATAATAAATCAGATTTTCACCCAGGATAAAGCCAGGGAAATGCCTGGCTATGTGGTCATCCAAAATATCCAAGGAAAGGGAGCAGGATACATCCAGATAAAGATAATATGCCTGAAAGGATCCGCTGCCGGTATAAGCGCAGAATAACCGGCTATAATCGGGGGCAGTCTGCGTCAGAATATCAACCGCCGTAGAACGCAGAGTTTTTCGCTGGTTTACCTTTTTCATTGCTTCCAGTGCATTGTGGTGTATCTGATCCTGATTAATCTGGAAGATACACTTTTCCAATGCCTGATTCATGCCGGCATTATCAATAGGCTTAAGCAGATAATCTACCACGCCCAGCCTTATGGCTTCCTTGGCATAGGAAAAATCATTATAGCCGCTGATAATAATAATTTTTGTGTCAGGAAGAAGTTCCAGCAGCTTGCTGCTGAAAACCAACCCGTTCATTCCATCCATATGGATATCGCACAGGACAATATCAGGATGCTTGGCAGAAGCAGTCACCAGCGCCTGTTCAGCGCTTTGCTCCTGGAGGATCTCCTGGAAATTATATTGGCTTTTTTTGAGCATTATTATGAAGGATTGAAAAAGCTGAAGGACAGGAAGATAGACGGGC
>CAYWRB010000277.1:0-4449 GCA_964460025.1 uncultured Hungatella sp. | reverse complement strand
GTTCGTTTCTGCATCCTGGAGAGTCGCACACGGAAACGTCACATTCGGCACAAACCCTCTTTCCTCATACCACTCCTCCGGAGTCAGCAGATAATTTTCGCACCGATATTTCACCACCGAAGGCCTCTCAATATCCAGAATCGCCCCTCCGATGCTGTACACATACCCATTACACGTAGAAGTAACCCCATGGTAAAACAAAAGCCACCCCTCGCTGGTCTCAATAGGAGCCGCACCGCCTCCTATCTTCAAAGCCTCCCACCACTCGCTGCTCTTCCCCATCACATGCCTGTGCCTCCCCCAGTACACCATATCCGGGCTCTCCGACACAAAGATATCCCCAAACGGCGTATGGCCGCTGTCACTGGGCCTGGAAAGCATGAGAAACTTCCCATTTACCTTCCTTGGAAACAGAACCGCGTTCCGGTTAAACGGCAGAAACGGACTCTCCAGCCTGACAAACCTCTTAAAATCCGTCGTCTTCGCCATCCCGATAGCCGCCCCGTAAAAATCCTGGCAGAAAATAATATAATACGTATCCTCCACCTTCACCAGCCTGGGGTCATAAGCATACACCGGCATGGCGTCATTTCCCTCTTCATCCACAAAAGGAATCTTCTCCTCATCAAATTCCCAGCAGATGCCGTCCTTGCTCCTCCCCAGATAAATATACGGCACCCCGTTTATCTGTTCTCCCCGGAACACACCGATAAATCCGTCCCCATAGGGCACCACCGCACTGTTGAAAATCCGGGCAACCCCTTTGGCCGGATTCCGGCCAATAATAGGGTTCCCCTCATAGCGCCACAAAGGCATCCACGACCTGACGCCCTCGGGCCTCTCCTGCCAGGGCATGTTTGGTACATTGCTGCCTATTATCGTTACTTTGCTCATAATAACCTCCAGTCCGCGGCCTGGTACTGCATTGCGGAAACAGACAGTGCCAAATTCACCGGAATTTCCGCAGCATCATACCAGCCACAGCATAACTTTCTCCCTACCCTTTCACCGCTCCTGCTGCCATTCCGCTGTAAACCTGTCTCTGGAAAATCAAAAACAGAACCAGAATAGGAATAATCGTAATAATCACGCCGGCGCAGATATAATTGTATTGATTTCCGTAAGGGCCTGTAAACGTATACAGAGCCGTAGAAATGGTTTTCAACTCCGCTCTCTGCAGATATAGGTTGGACGCATAGTACTCGTTGTAAACGCTTACGCCCTTTAACAGCACGGAGGTGATGATTGCCGGCTTCAAAAGCGGGAACAGAATCTTGAAAAACACTCCGAAATATGTACATCCGTCCATGATGGCCGACTCATCTAAGGATACCGGCAGATTCTCAAAAAACTGCAGGAAAATATAGATGGAAATAATGTCCGTGCCCATCAACACAATCATGTACCCGTACAAATGATTAATCAACCCTAAGGCATACATAATCTGATACACAGTAACCTGCATAGCGATGCCGGGAAGCAGCGCCGCGAACATGAACAGGTTCTGAACCAGTCCCCTTCCCACAAACTCAAACCGGTTCAGCACATAAGCCAGCATAGAGCCGATAAACACGGAAGCCGTCAGCACCACCACCAGGACAAGAGCCGTATTCATGAAACACCGAAGCATATTGGCCTGTTGAAACGCCACCACGAAATTCTCAAAGTTTAAAAATGAAACCGGCAAATCCAGCACGGAAGTATTGGCATACTCCTCGTTGGTCTTAAATGCCGTCAGGATGCAGACGCACACCGGAACCAGGGAAACCACGGATGCAATAATCAAAGACGCATATTTTAAAATGGTAAATATCATGGAAATAATCTTCTGCTTTCTCATATCAGGAACGTCCTCCCTTCCTGGCAGCTTTTTCCTGCTGCTTTCTTCTCTTCACTGCCGCCTTGCTTTCATCCGCGCTTCCACCGTCAAATACATATTTAAAGAACAGCTTCTGAGCTACGGTACACAGAATGATAATAGCCAGAAGAACCACTGCCATTGCACAGGCCAGTCCTACCTTCTGATTTTCATGGGCCAGACGGTTCATAATAACAAAGTATGTGCCGGTTCCCATGGTACCGTTGGTAATTACGTAAGGCGGCTCAAATGCGCTTAAGGAACCGCTGATGGAAAGAATCAGGTTCAGTACTACGATGGATTTGATGCTGGGCAGAATAATGTAGCAGAACTGATGCCATTTGTTGGCTCCGTCCAGAGATGCCGCCTCGTACAAATCTGTGTCCACAGACATCATGGCCCCCAGAAACAGAATCATATTCTGGCCTGTGTAGCGCCACACAGAGGTAGCCACCAGAGCAATGTTGTTGATGCTCTGGTCCTGCAGCCAGTAGGGAATGTCATCCTGCTTCATGCCGAACATCTGTAAAATAGAGTCAAGAACAAATCCTCTGGCATAGAAAAATTTGAAAATGAATCCTACGGCAATACCGCAAATCAGATAAGGGAAGAACATACAAGCCTTCATGATTCCCTCTCCCTTTACCTTAAACACCATCATGGTTGCGAAAAACAGAGCCAGCGCCAGCTGGGTCACCGCGCCGCCCATATAATACAGGCTGACTGCCAGCGCCTTGAATATTTCCGGCCTGTGAAATACCTCTATGTAATTTTTCAGTCCCACAAAGTTCCGTCTTCCGATATATTTCATATCATAAAAGCTGAACTGCACCATTTTGGCAAACGGGATATAGGTAAACACCAAAAGAAGCAAAAGCGGAACAAACATAAAGGTTACGATTACCACATATCTCTGGGCTTTTCTGGTTTTCATTATCTGTGCAAATGTCTTCTTCTCTTTCATCCTTCCACTCCCTTCCGTAATCATGTTACTGATTGACCTCCACTCCCAGAGAGGCCTGGGCATCGCTCCATTTCCGGTTCCACTCCTCCATCAAATCATCCAGAGTCCTGGTGCCGTAAAGGGCGCTTTCCAAAATCTCGCAGTCCGGGTAATCGTTGTTGTTGATGCCTACCTCGCTCTGGTTGTTCACATCATCAAACAAATCTTCTTCTCCCTCCGGTGCCGGTTCGTTGGACAAAAGCTCCACGCCCTCAAAGTCTGCCAGTACATCCGGAAGTTCTCCCTCTTTCAGCGCCGGAATGCTGCCCTCATCCTTGTAGATGCTGGACTCTTCAATCAGCCATTTTAAGTAGACCATGGCGGCAATCTGATTGTCCTCCGACGCCTTATTGTTGATGCCGAATCCATAGTTTCCGCTGGAACCTGCATACTGTTTTCCCTCTACGGTAATAGGGAATGGCATATATCCAACGTCCTCAGCTGCCCCCCCAGCCTGTCTGCACTGCTCCACTGCCCAGGAGCCCAGTACCATGGAAGCAATTTCTCCCTGGTTGATAGCTACCTTGGAAGACTCCCAGTCAGCGCTTGCCGGGTCATCCTCCACCAGCTTCCTGGCTACTGCCTCATAGAGTACATAGTAAACTGCATAGGGGCCTGTCATATCCTCTCTCTTGGAAAATGGGTTTGCCATGTGAGGCATGTTGTTCTTGAAATTCGTATCTCCCGTTGCCGCAATATCCACATAGGCATCCCACTGTCCCATGGTCCACCCTGCCGCAAAATTGGTGTACAGCGGAACTGCATCGGTCTTATCCTTGATGATTTGAAGGTCTGCCAGGAAATCATCCGGCGTCTTGGGAATCTCCGTAATTCCTGCTTCCTTCCATATCCTCTTGTTGTACACGATACCGTTGGCCGTTCCGCCGTTGGCAATTCCGTACACGGTTCCGTCAAAACTTTTCTCCGTACAGAAATTGTAAATTCCGTCCAGTGTATCAAAATCTCCCAGAGGCGTAAAATACTCTGACAGCTCATTCTTGCTTACCGACGTGGGAATAAAGCACAAATCTCCCCAGTCTCCCGTAGTCAGCCGCAGGTTCAGAGACTCCTCATAATCCGTGATGCCTTCATACTCCACCGTGATGTTGGGGTACAGCTCCATAAACTGGTCCGCATATCCTTTGTACACCGTATCCACAATATCTGTCCGGTTTGTCAGAACCTTGATGGTGGCTGTCAAATCCTGGTAGTCTTCCCCAACCTTAATGGAGTCAATGGTGGGAACATTGGCAGAACTTCCTCCCCCACTGGCCGCCTGTCCTTTGCCGCAGGCAGACAGAGAGATTGCCGTTACAGAAGCCAATGTCACTGCCATGGTTTGTCTCCAGATTTTTTTCTTCATTTTCGTTTCCTCCTTCTTTGTTTTTAAGTTAAATTAATCTTATCATTAATTTATTTTAATTTCAATCTTTTTATTTTATTTTTCGAGTCGCTATTGCACTTTCTCTTTTTTATACAAAATTTCTCTTTATATTTTGTGCATATTTCTCAATATTCAAAAACATTTTTATCTTTTTTGTTACTTAAATTAAATTTATTTAGCTTAAAACAGGAGAACCTTTTTCTC
>CAYWRB010000276.1:0-4466 GCA_964460025.1 uncultured Hungatella sp. | reverse complement strand
CTTCATGCCGGGCGGCTTTTTGTGTAATCGCGATAGTTTTGATTATATTTTTTGTGATTGTCGGTTCCGAAAAGTTTTGATACAATCTATGCATTTTCTCCCAATATGTCAAGGCCTTCGAAATTCTCCCCCACTCTCCCCATAATTTTCACATACTCTTCCTTTTTATCTCTCATAATCTTCAGCCCTTCCTCCAGGTTTTCCAGAGAAAACCTATGGGAAATCAGCCTTTCCGGAAAAATGCCTCCCTTGCCCAGACGTCCCAGCACATAGTTCCAATCATCCTCCGGCTCATGGAAAAAGGAGGAATTCCAGGTTCCGGTCAAGGTCAACTGATTTCTCAGAATCCTCCAGTATACCTCCTTCTCCAAAGCCATATCCGAATATGGGTTTCCTACCAGCGTCACCTTTCCCGCCGGAGCCGAACATTTTACTGCCAGGCTGCAGGTCTCATTCTTTCCCACGCACTCAAAAAAGCAGTCAACGCCTGTTCCCCCGGTCCGTTCCATAAGCCATTCATAGGGGTTTTCCTCTTTACTGTCGCAATACTCCTCCTCCTTCACCCCCAGCTTCAATGCCATTTCTTTTTGAATGCCTTTGTTTCCTATGGCATAAACCTGCTCATACCCTTCCTTTTTCAAAAACATCAGAAGCAGCAGGCCTATGGTTCCAAGTCCGCATATGGCTATGTTTTCCCGGACATTCTCCTTGGAAGCCGGCAATGTCTCTGGCATCACCCGCCTCATGGCATGGACCGCCACCGCCATAGGCTCCAGCATAGCTGCCTGCTCAAAAGTAACCTTTTCCGGAAGAGAAAGAAGATTCCACTGAGGAACCGTCACATATTCTGCAAAACCGCCATCCCTGCGGGAGCCCAGATAACTGTAATTTTTGCACATTTCATACTGTTTCTTCCGGCACGGACCGCATTCTTTACATGGAAGCAGAGGGAAAATGCCCACTCTCTGCCCCATCCATTTCCTGTCTGTCTCTTTTCCCACTTCCACCACTTCCCCTGAAAATTCATGTCCGGGGATCAGCGGATGGGTATGGGCGCCTGTTCGGTATATTCTCGGAATATCAGAGCCGCAGATTCCCGCTGCCTTTACCTTTACCACCACCTCCTGCTTTCCCGGAGATGGCATTGGCACATCTTCCAGACACAATTCATTGACGCCGTGCAAAACCCACGCTTTCATCCCATGCTCCTTTCTGTTTCTTCCATAATCTTTTCAAACCTTTCCAAATCAGCCCTGGTGGTAATCTTAAAATTGTTTTCGTCCCCCGGAATCATGGCAATATCCATCCCTGCCAGAATCGCCGGTTCCGTGGAACCGTTGATTGTCAGAATCCTGTCCGGCAGCAATCTTCTGTTTGCCTCATAATATTTTCCCAGAAGAAATACCTCCGGAGCCTGTCCCGCATAGATGGTCTTCCGATCCAGCAGCCTGCCCACCCTGCATCCGTCCTCACTGTAATACACCGTGTCTTTCATAGGCAGAACCGGCATAGCCCCGTCATGGCCGGCGGCTCCCTTCAGACAGTCCTCAATCAGCTTCGCGGAAAGCAGCGGCCTTGCTGCATCATGGATCAATATGTAGTCCTCATCCTCTCCATACTGCCGTATGCATTCCAGACCGTTCCGGATAGACAGCTGCCTGGTCTCTCCCGGAAGGGAAAACCCCCGGAATTTGCTGTCCCAAAGGTCGCTGCCAATCACCTGTCTGGCCCCGCTGCATATCTCTTCCTGCCAAACCGGAGATGCCACAATCTGTACCCCGTCGATTTTTTCATGCATGAACAGACTTTCCATACAATAAGAAAATACCGGGCGGCCGGACACGTTTCTGTACTGCTTCGGAATATCACCGCCCATACGGCTTCCCGTCCCCCCGGATAAAAGTAATGCAATATTCAATTTTCTGTCCCCTTTTCTGAAATATTCTTTCCCTTATCTTAACTAATTTCTTTTGAATCGGCAACATAATTTCTTTTTAACCGAAAAAAAGGCCTCCGGGGAATTCCCCAAAAGCCTTTTATTTAGCCTTCTATTCAGCCGCCTTTCATTCAACCGCATTTGATTCAGCCGTTTTGCAGATATGATTTCAATTCCTCCAGGTTCATCCCGGCAATTCCCAAATCCTCCAAAGAATACCCCTTTTCCCAACAGTCAAAGCCAAGAAGAGGGCCGCCGAGATAAACCAGGCTGTCCATCAGCGGGGTTGGCAGATTCATGGCATGGGCCAGCTTTGCCCATGATGCGATACCATAAGGGATATCTTCTGAGAAATAACGGTTTTTTAAATCGGCAGGGCCTTTGATCTTTGCAAAATTGGGATCGCCTGCGATTGCTTCTTTGATATCATCCGTAGCGACTGCCCCGCCTATGCCATGAGCTACAATATCGCTGGCATATCCAAAATGGTTCAGCAGGCGGATCCGCTCCTGATCCACAGCCTCGGTAGTATGAGCGACACAAGAGGAAAAACCTTCCGTATAGAAATAAAACTCACCCTTTGCCTGTTCAATATGGCCGGCGTTCAGAATACAGCCAGGAACATGGATAATCGGATTCAAGCTGGACAGGCCGCAGGCAATTACGCTTTCCACTGCTTCTAACTGCGGATAGAACTGTCTGAGCTCCGCCACGGTTTCTTCCGTTTTGGAAGCAGGCATTACCCCGATTTTCAGAGGATCAAACAGACTCATAATCAAAATATCGCCGGGAGCCCGCAGCCTTGTAGCATAAGGCAGCGTATTGGTTTCCGCCACCACCACATCCGTGACCCCTTTTTCCTTCATTTTTTTCCAGAACAGCAAACTGTTAAAAGCTCCCGGAAGTACGGTAATGATCTGGCCGGGCCGTACCACTTCTGCCAATTTCTCTGCATAGACTCCGTGGGCAAAAGCAGGAACTGCCAGAAAAATATACTTCACGCCTTCGATGGCCTGTGCCAGATCAGAGGTTACCATGGCCAGGGTAGCCTCTCCGCTGCCGGCTGCTCCGGTCATGGTAATCTTATGGGTATCAAATACCTTCTGCATATTCGATGCAAACCGTGCATCCTCATACAAGTGAACTTCGAACCCGCGGCAGGTTAAATCTGCAGCGGCAGCATGGCCGCCGTTGCCTCCGCCAAGCACTGCAACAGAAACAGACATAAAACCCCTCCTTTTTATATACATATATCCATACATTTATCATACCACTTGAAGAAAAATCAAGGATAATATATAATCAGGAGGAAGGCATATAAAAAAACATATATCATCCGGATAGGAAAAGAGGATGCTTGACCATGACGCTGCAGAAGATGAAAAATATTGTTACGATTGCCAAAGAGGGTTCCATTACAAAAGCTTCCCATGTGTTATTTCGGGCACAGTCCAATTTAAGCAGTATGGTGCGTGAGGTGGAAGAAGAACTGAAGATTACTATTTTTGAGCGTACCCCTTCGGGAGTAAAAATGACTTTGCAGGGAGAACAGTTCGTTGCCTGCGCAGAAGAAATCCTGGAGAAAATGAAAAAGCTGGAACAAATCGGAAAAAAGTCCGAGGACATGTATTCCATAGGTTTTTCCGTATGCCGTGCTTCTTACTGCGTGCGTGCCGTATCGGAATGGATGGACCGTACCTTTACCGCAACGCAGAAACTGTCCCTTCGTCTGCATGAGACCAATACGGAAGAAACCATTGAGCAGGTCCTTTGCGGGGAAAGCGTATTGGGCATTATCCGCCTTCCGTTATTCTATGAAAGCTATTACCGCCAGAAGCTGGAGGAGAAAGGACTTTGCTGTGATCGGTTAATGGAGTTTACCATGATGCTTATCATGCGTGACAATCATCCCCTGTCTTTCGTTGACGGGATCAGCCAGGAGGATCTGTTTCGCTATACGGAAATCGTTCATGGAGATCAGCAAAGCCTGGCTCTGAGCATGGCGCGTATCAATCCCCTTTTGTATGGTGCGCCTCCCCGCCGGATTTATGTATATGACAGAGGCAGCCAGATCGACCTTCTAAGGCGCCTGCCAGGGGCTTACATGTGGGTGTCGCCGATCCCCCTGGACATGGTGGATTCTTATGGCATGTGCATCCGAAGCTGTCCTCTTTCCACGGTAGTAAATCTGGATCTTCTGATCTGGCGCAGGGAAATGACGGAGCATCCTGTCGTTCAGAATTGCGGGAACTTTCTGCACCAGTATACTGCCCGCCTGCAGGCAGACACTGCCCGGCGGCTGGAGTCTCAGTCCGCAGAGTCTCGGTCTGTGGTTTCTCAGCTCATTATAGAAAAATAACATATTGACAATGGTTACTGCATAGCCGAAACCTTCCTCTCCCATCCGCTGAACCGGTAATAAAGCATAAACAAAGCGGAGCACATGATCCAGCCCGCCGGGTAACCGAAACCCACCACATAAATATTGTTTACCACATGGGTCGCCGCAAACAGATAGATCTGGCGGAAC
>CAYWRB010000275.1:0-4469 GCA_964460025.1 uncultured Hungatella sp. | reverse complement strand
CACGGCCAAAAAGATCCGCAAGGCAGTGGGAGAGGATGTGCCGATTATTATTCTGACGGCATATGACTGGTCGGATATCGAGGAGGATGCAAAGGAAGCCGGAGTCACTGCTTTCTGTGCCAAACCTCTGTTTATGTCGGATCTGAAGGCAGCGCTGCTTGCGGCCAATAATCAGACGGAAAGGGAAGAGGAGGCGGCGCCGTGGAGTCTGGTGGATTTCAGCGGAAAACGGGTGCTGATCGTGGAGGATATTGAGCTGAATCGGGAGATCGCGGAGGTGATACTGGAGGAGGCGGGATTCGAAGTGGAATCTGCGCCGGACGGAACCGACGCGGTGGCAATGGTAAAGGAATCTGAGGAAAATTATTATGATGCGATCCTGATGGATGTGCAGATGCCCATCATGAACGGCTATGAGGCAACCAGGGCCATCCGGAATCTGCCCAGGAGGGATGTGAGGACGATGCCCATCATTGCCATGACAGCCAATGCTCTGGAGGAGGACAAGGAGGCGGCTTTGAAAAACGGCATGAATGCCCATTTGTCCAAACCTATTGATGTGGAGCTGTTTATTGATGTGCTGAGGCAGTATATCCATTGAGCCGGTATCGGAAAATGGCGGGGGGAGAAAGGTGAAAAGCTTTATGGTGTAAAGTGAGAAAAATGGTTTGTATTTTGATTATGTCCGGAGAGGAAGGAGAAAAAAGATGAGAAAGAATTTTGGAGCAAAACCGTGGACGTATCCACAGCCGGTATTTATTATTGCCACTTATGGCAAGGACGGAACGCCTGATGCCATGAATGCTGCGTGGGGAGGAATCAGCGATGATACCCAGATTTCCTTGTGTCTAAGTGCAGGGCATAAGACGGTGGAGAATATTCTGGCCAGAGGCGCATTTACGGTCAGTATGGCGGATGTGGACCATGTGGCGGAGTGTGATTATGTGGGGATTGAGTCAGCCAATGATGTGCCGGATAAACTGGAGAAGGCAGGGCTTCATACGGAGAAAGCGGAGTTTGTGGATGCGCCTGTGATCCGGGAGCTGGCTATGGCGGTGGAGTGTAAGCTTATCAGCTATGACAAGGAAAGCTGCCGGCTGGTGGGAGAGATTGTGAATGTGTCTGTGGATGAAAGGGTCTTGGGTGCGGATGGAAGGATCGATGTGTCCAAACTGGAGCCTATCGTGTTTGACCCGGTGAACAATGAGTATCTGAAGCTGGGAGAGAAGGCCGGGGATGCGTTTCAGGCCGGGATGAGGTTTAAGTAGAAGGAAGCAGCAGAGGGCATTTTGACACTGACCGCATGAGGGGGCTTACTGAGAGCGCTTATTGAGAGGACCCATTGAGATAATTGGAGGAAGAGAAGGATGGAGAGGGCGATATTTCGGACATCGGAGAGAGACATTGACAGAACCGGGAAGACGGTGGTGACAGATCAGCTTCAGAAGCTGATTGATGAGACAGCGGCGGCGGGAGGAGTGCTTTTATTGGAGGAAGGAGTGTATCTGACTTCCTCCTTATTTTTAAAGAGTCATATGGAGTTTCGACTGGAAGAGGGCGCGGTGCTTCTGGGGACCACGGAGGAAAATCTGTATCCGGTGATGCCTACCAGGGTGGCCGGGATTGAGATGGATTGGTATGTGGGAATCCTGAATTGCAATAACCAGTCTGATGTGATGGTCAGTGGCCCCGGCACTATTGACGGGCAGGGGGAATACTGGTGGAGAAAGTATTGGGGAGAGGATATGGCAGGAGGCATGCGGAAAGACTATGATGCCAGAGGACTCCGCTGGGCCTGCGATTATGACTGTATGCGGGTGCGGAATGTGGTGGTTATGGAGTCTTCGGATATTACGTTGAAGGACTTTACTTCCTCCCGTTCCGGATTCTGGAATGTGCATATCTGCTACAGCAGCCAGGTTCATATAGACGGGATTCGAATCATGGGCTGCGGCGCCCACAGTCCCAGTACGGATGGGATTGATATTGATTCCTGCCATCATGTATTGGTGGAGAACTGTGTTACGGACTGCAATGACGACAGTATCTGCATTAAGTCCGGCAGAGATGGAGACGGCGTGGAGGTGGGCCGTCCCTGCCATGATATTACGGTGAAAAATTGTGAGATTCGGGCAGGGTTTGGGGTTACCATTGGGAGTGAGGTGTCCGGAGGTGTCTATCATATTTTACTGAAGGATATCCGCTATCACGGGACAGACTGCGGATTCCGCATCAAGTCTTCCATTGCCAGGAAAGGTTATATTAAAGATGTGACGGTGGACGGGCTTGATATGGTGAATGTAAAATATCCGTTCCATCTGTTTCTAAACTGGAACCCGGCCTACAGCTACTGCCAGTTGCCGGAGGGGTATGAAGGGGAGATTCCGGAACATTGGAAGAAGCTGTTAAGACAGCTTCCGGACAGTATGCCCAAGACCCAGGTCAGCAATTTGACAATTCAGAATGTGTTCTCACGTAATGAGGATGGATATGAGGGGATCAGCAGGGCATTTCATATCGAAGGGTATGAGGATATGCCAATCAAAGGATTGACCTTTAAAAATGTGTCCATTTCCTGTAAAGAATTCGGGGTAATCAACTGCACGGAGGATATACGGTTTGAGAATGTGAAGGTGTCAGTGGCGGGAATCCGGGATGAGAAGAACGATGCGTATGATAACCGGTAGGGGAGGAGAGTTGTGTAAATGGCAAAGGTATTTAACACGACGGCGAACTGCAGACCTGGTGAACATTATATGGTGTGTATAGATGGGCGTCTGGCTGAGATTAAGAAGATGGTGGATGCAGGAAAGTATTTTACGATCAATCGGGCGAGACAGTATGGGAAGACGACTACGCTGCGGCTGTTGAGGGCTTTTTTACAGAAAGAGTATTATGTTGTCTCTATGGATTTTCAGATGTTTGGTATGGAAGAATTTAAAGATGAGAATACATTTTCTATCTCATTTGCTCAAACGTTTTTATGGATTTTAAAAAGCAACCATTTATTACTGCCACAAAAGATGACAGCTGCTATAGATCGTTTGGATAAAATCGCTGTAGAAAAAAATCTTAATTTCAGATTGCAGAGGCTTTTTCGTGAACTGAGCGACATCTGTCTGACGGCGGACAAACCGATTGTACTGTTGATTGATGAGATTGACAGTGCGACAAATAATCAGGTTTTTCTTGATTTTCTTGCACAGCTTCGAGCATACTACATTGATAAGGATATTAGACCTACGTTTCAATCAGTGGTACTGGCTGGTGTGTATGATGTTAAGAATCTGAAACGGAAATTTCGGCCTGAGGAGGAACATAAAACGAATAGTCCTTGGAATATTGCCGCTGATTTTAATATTGATTTGAGTTTTTCCAAAGAAGATATCAAGGGAATGCTCAAAGAATATGAGGAGGATTACCATACGGGAATGGATATGGATGAGTTGGCCGGGCTATTGCATGATTATACATCGGGATATCCGTTTCTTGTGTCGCGGCTGTGCAAGCTGATGGATGAGGAAGTCAGTGGGAAATCTGACTTTGCGTCAAAGAGTGCTGCATGGACGAAAGAAGGGTTCTATGAGGCAGTCCGCATGATTTTATCGGAGAAAAATACGCTGTTTGAGTCTTTGGTTGGAAAGCTGACGGGATATTCGGAATTAAATGAAATGCTTCGGAGCCTGCTTTTTATGGGAAAGAGTATACCGTATAATGTGGATGCTCCGGCTGTTGATATGGCGGAGATGTTTGGATTTATTAAAAATGATAACGGTCGGATGGAAGTAGCTAACCGTATTTTTGAAACCAGGCTTTATAACCTGTATTTATCGAAGGAAGATATTTGTGATATGGAAATACTGAAGGTTTCCCAGCAGGACAGAAACCAGTTTATAGAGGCCGGGCATCTGAATATGAGGCGGATATTAGAGAAATTTGCAATTCATTTTAATGATCTTTATGGAGATAGTGGAGAGAGATTTGTGGAGGAGGAGGGAAGAAAATATTTTCTTCTGTACCTTCGTCCGATTATAAACGGAACCGGAAATTATTATGTGGAAGCCAGAACCAGAAGCCTTGGCAGGACGGATGTGATTGTGGATTATCACGGAGAGCAGTTTGTGATTGAGATGAAGATCTGGCATGGAAATGAGTACAATACCCGCGGAGAAGAGCAGTTGAAAGGGTATCTGGATGATTATCATATAGATAAAGGATATATGGTAAGTTTTAATTTCAATAAGAGGAAAAAGATTGGGGTTTCTGAGATTGCAGTTGGAAGTAAGACTTTGATAGAGGCAGTGGTGTAGAAGTGAACAAACTGCCTGCCCAAAAGAGGCTGAAAAATGATATGGAGAACGAAAAAACAGTCATATACTGCGGTGTGTGGCTGTTTTCATTTTGCACAAAAAAATTCTCAAAAAGTGTACTTTTTGAGAAAGAATTCTGAACCATAAAAACACATCCAT
>CAYWRB010000274.1:0-4486 GCA_964460025.1 uncultured Hungatella sp. | reverse complement strand
TCAATGGGTTTCTCGCAGAATACATGCTTGCCTGCCTTAATGGCTTCTACGGAAATAGGGGAGTGGGTGTCTGTGGAAGAACAGATCAGCACAGCGTCAATCTCCGGATCTGCCAGGATTTCCTTGTAATCCTTGGTAACCTGTAAAACTCCCATATCCTTTGCCCATGCGGCCGTCTCATCTGTCAAAAACGGGTCTGCCAGCATCTTCACTTTTGCGTCCGGCACCTGAGTGCAGATACTCTGCACATGTACCTTGCCGATTCTTCCTGCTCCGATGATTCCTACATTAATCATGTCCGTTAATCTCCTTTTATGTATATATAAATTTATATCTTTTTCTTCCTACAGCCCCGTCTTCTCTGCAATATACTTTCTTGCACGGATCGCATACTCCAGAGGATTGGCCTTGGCCGGATCCTGCTCCGCCTCTACCAGCATATATCCTTCATAATGGTTCTCTTCCAGGACCTTAAAGATGGGATCAAAATCGATACATCCGTCGCCAGGAATCGTAAATGTACCCATTCTCACACCGTCTAAGAAGCTTAGGTTCTCTGCCTTCACCTTCTCAACCACATCCGGACGGATATCCTTCAGATGCACATGTTTAATTCTGCCGATATATTTCTTTACCATAGCCAGAGGATCCTCACCACAGTAACGGAAATGACCGGTATCAAACAAAAGGCTTACATACTCCGGATCCGTGTTCTCCAGCATACGGTCCACCTCATCGGCAAACTGTACAACCGTACCCATATGATGATGGAAGGTTAAGCTGATGCCATAATCTTCTTTGGCAATCTTTCCCAGACGGTTCAGTCCGTCGCAGAAGGTCTTCCACTCCTCGTCATTCATCACATATTTATGTCCGAAGATCGGGGTATCAAGCTGTCCCTGCACACTGTGGCTCTGCTCGGAAGCACCGATGATCTTGGAGCCCATAGCCTTTAAGAATTCGCACTGTGCCCGGAACTCCTTCTCCACTTCCTCAAAAGGCTTGGTGATAAGGAACGAAGAAAACCACTGATTGCAGATCTCTACGCCTCTCAGCTCCAGCGCTTTTTTCAGCACCTCCGGATCTTTGGGATACTTGTTTCCCACTTCGGATCCGGTAAATCCTGCCAGCGCCATCTCGCTGACACACTGCTCAAAGGTATTCTCCTTTCCCAGATCCGGCATGTCATCGTTGGTCCATGCGATCGGTGCGATTCCCAGTTTTACTTTTTCCTTGTTAAACATAAAAAACCTTCCTCTTTTCTTCATTTTATATTCATACCTGCCGGCGCTGTCCCGGGAAAATCTGGTATTGTTTTGCAGAAATAGCCGGTCCGGCGCAAACGGCAGACACTACACAATCTTGATATCCTCAATCCCCTGCTGGGCAGCTTTCCCGGAAAATCCGTCCATGGAAAGATTCTTACAGTCCTCCGCATAAAGCGCCTCGCCGAACTGGGACATATCCTCCCCCTCAAACCTTACCCGGCAGTCCTTCAGAACTACGTCATCCGCCCTTCTCATATAGAATCCGGCAGACTTGATCTCCTCGATCTTCTGGCCGTATCCGGGCCGCAGATCATACATTCCTTTAGGCCATTTGCTCTTGGTCCGCAGGGTCACGGACACCTTCTCAAACAGCACATCTTCAATATGGTTGCCGTCGCTTCCTGACAGGAACACGCCGTTCTCCGAATCACAGGTAATATTGCTGAACCGGATCCCGGAGATATGTCCGGATTTTGTGTTCTCATCTCTGTCATGGGTGGAAATGGTAATAGGCTCCGCGCATCCCCACCAGCAGTCCGCAAATCTTCTGGTCTCAATGATGATGTTAGAGAAAGACACGTTTTTCACATTGCCTCCGTCCCGGATCTGGATGGAAATTCCCCTGTTGGTATTGCTGATGATGCAATTATCCACCACAACATTTTCAAAATCCCCTGTCCCCTCCGTGCCGATCTTCAAAGCCGCAGAGGTGGAGACTAAAGTACACCCGGAAACCACCACATTCTTTGTGGGCCCATACTCCATATTGCCGGAAGAACTCTTCAGACAGATGCAGTCATCCGCACAGGTAACATGGCACCCCAGAATCCGGACATTGGTGGAATGATCCGGATCAATTCCGTCAGAATTAGCCACATTCAGATCATTTAAAATCCGGATCCCGGAAATCAGCACGTCATCACAGCCAGCCGGATGAAGGGTCCAGAACGGCGCGTTCCTCATAATAACTCCCGTGAAGGAAATGTGATTGCAGTGCTCCACATAGACCAGCGTCGGCCTTGGATAGAAATCTCCTGTCACATAGTAAGGGCTTACCTGCTTTACAAATGCATAGGCGTTGCCGTCAATAGCACCGGCGCCGGAGATAGCAATATCATCCGCGTCCTTTGCATAGACAAACGCATAGGAAGGCTTCAATGTCACCGGAGTCCCCACCCGGTCCACTCCGTCGTCTCTCTGTCCTGCATTGGGATGGAAATACGTCTCAATGTCCGAATGAGCTTTCAGCACGGCTCCCCTCTCAAGATGCAGATCCACATGCTCCTTCAAAATAATGGAACTGGAATAAAATGTTTTCCCCCCGTCCAGAACCACGCGGCCGCCTCCGGCCTGGCTGCAGGTGTCGATAGCTTTCTGAATCGCCTGTGCATCATTGGTCACCCCGTCAGCCTTTGCCCCAAAATCAATCACTCGATAATCCACGATCTCATTCTCCCTTTCTTCCTATATTCAACTCTCCTGGTACATGTACACTCCTATTTTACTTCAAAATCTAGTCAATGACATTTCGTATTTTTGCCGGAGTCCTGTAATTCCACGAAGATATCTTGATTCCGCTCTTTCTGCTGGCCGCATGAACCACCTGTCCGTTGCCGATATACATGGCCACATGGTTGACAGTTCCGCTGCTGTTGGTATAGAAGATCAGATCTCCCGGACGCATCTGGCTGGAATTAATACTCTTTCCGGTTCTGGCCTGGTCCCTGGACACTCTGGGAATGCTGATTCCAAAATGTTTCAGCACCGACTGGGTAAAGCCGGAACAGTCCGTACCATTGGTCAGGCTGGTGCCGCCCCATACGTAACGGTTTCCTACAAACTGAAGGGCATAATTCACAATCTGACTTCTCTTGGAAGCCTGCTGGTTGGCCAGTTCTTCCATGGGTGAAAACTTGATGGCTTCTGCCAGAGCATACCGGACTTCCACCAGATTATCGCTGGTAGAGATGTAAGCGCCGTCTCCGCCGTTCTCCTCCTCATCACCCGTATCCAATTCAATCTGCACCCAGCCGTCCATCTGCTGTACCACAGAATATCGCTCTTCCTTGGAAATCTGGGTCCATATCTTGGAGTCCGTGTTGGGCTCCATACGCACGTTCAGACGCTCCGTGTTGACAATAGCCATGAGGGAAGCCGACTCCATAGCCAGATCCACCGCCTCCTGGCCTGTTGCCGTATACTGAGGATCTGCTGTCACATAACCGGTGATGCTGCCGGAGCGAATCTTATACCAGCCATCTTCCTTCTCCAGAATCTCGCCGGCAGCCTTGCCCGGCAGCTTGCCGATTACATTGCTGTTGCCCTCATCCTTCGGTGAACTGCGGATGTTTAAGTAGCTCTGCACCTTGGATATCAGGATGTTGTTGTACTGATTGATGGCCATAGCCTTCAGATCCATCTTTCTGGCCTCGTTTAATGCCAGCTTTACCTCCGCATAATCGCTGGAAATATATCCGCTGGGAATCTGAATCCAACCGTCCGTCTGGTCAAGAACCTCGTACCGCTCCGCCTCCAATGCCTGAGCTACGATGTTGGTCGGATCCATCTCGGGTGCACTGCGGATGTTTAAGTTGTCCGCCGTAACAATGGCGCGAAGCTTCACCTCACCTAAAGCCAGCTGTCTGGCTTCCTCCCCCGTAATCACATACTGGCTGGAAATGTAACCGTCAACGCCTCCGGAACTGATATGATACCAGTCCCCTTCCTGCCCTAAAATCTCACAGACCGTATTCTCCTGCATCTTCCCGATAATATCTCCGGAAGGATCCGGACTTCTTCTCACATTCAAATAGCCGGATACCTGGACGAATCCCAGGTTCCCATAGGCATCTACCACTGCCTGTTTCTCTGCCAGTTCCATGGCCTGCCTGGACTCTTCCTCCGCCTTCAATGACTCTTCCACGGCCCTGCTTTCTGCCTCAGGATCTATGGTGATGGCAATGGTCTCCTGCACCTGCTGCCCAGGCTCCGTAGCCGCAGCCCCTTCCGAAAGCCTGCGGCTTACTAAAACGCCGATCCCAATGATCAGCAGAATCACCAAAATAACCCCTGCCCCGAACACCATGTACATGGTATAAGGATGCTGATTCCTCTTTCTTCTCGCTCTTTCCAGCAGGGCCTGGTAATCTTCTTTGTCAAACATCTGTCTACTCCTACTGTCTTTCCTTCAAACAGATCCGGCCTGCGAATCTGCATTT